>NZ_JBKBCT010000080.1:0-17883 GCF_050871525.1 Kineococcus auxinigenes
AGGTTGCCGGACGGTCTCGCTGCAGACCACCACCGACACGCCCGAGCGGTGACGGCCCACCCCGGCGTGTTCGCTCCCGCCTGCAGCACCGCTGTCCACCGCGGGTCCGAACGCGCGGTCATCCCGCTGTCATGGCGCCGTACCCGATGGGCTTCGTCGTACCTGCACCGAGCACTCCGCACATCGACCCGTCACCACGATCTTCAAGCGCTGTCGGGTCTGTTGCACGATCCGGTACAGCGCCCGTGGCCCCACCCCGTGCATCCGCAGCAGGTCGACCTCCCGCAGGCGGCTCACGTCGTGCAGGGAACCCACCCCTGCAGCAGCCAGTGCCCGCAGCGCCGGGCGGCCGATCCGGGCGGGCAGGTCCGACGCGTCGGGGGCGGACCACTGAGACACGGGGGACTCCCTGCGGAGGCGGGCCGGTCCACTGGTGGACTCCCTCGACGAGCGGAACTCATCGACGGCAGGCGCACCCGGGCCGTGCGACGGACAGCGCCCTGGACCGCGGAACCACCGGGGAGGACACTGCCGGGGAGGGGCGCTCACCGCGCTCCCGGTGGTCGAGGAGGTGGGTGCCGTGCCCGAGGAGCGCCCCGCGGCGCCGTCCGGCGCTGAGGACGCGAACGACCCCAGGAGTCGCTACCGCACCCTGCCGGAACCGGTCCGCATCGCCGACACCGTGGAGAGCCACGACCCCCTTCCGGCGCCGGACCCGACCACGGGACGCGATCCCGAGCGGGACTTCGTGCTGCGCAACGCGGGCTGAGGAGCGCACACCCCGACCGGACGGGCACCCACGACCCGCGGGCCGGGGTCCTAGCTCTCCGTCCCGGGCGGGGTGCCGTCGACGCCCGGTGCACCACCGTCCCGGCCCCGGCGCGCCCGGCCCAGGAGCCCACCGGCGGGCGCGGGCGAGCCGGCGGGCAGGTCGACGGCGAGGCGGGTACCGCGCCGTGCCTGCACCGCTCGCTGCAGCAGCACCGCGAGCGCCCCGCCGGCGGCCACCTCCCCCGCGACCGCCAGACCCGTCAGCAGCGCGGACGGGCCGATCTCGCTCATGCGCCCGGCCCCCAGGGGCCCGGACGCCGCCGCCGCCAGCACCGCCAGCGCCGCACCCGCCAGCACCCCGGTCAGCGCGGCCACCGCGAGGCGGTGCGCGAGCCCGGTGGGTTCCCCGGCGCGGGCGCGGCGCAGCACCGCGGCGCCCGCCCCCACCAGCACCGGCAGCACGACGACCAGCCAGGTCGCGGTGGGCGTGGGTCCTTGCGGCGGCAGCCCTCCGAGCACGGGCAGCGCGGGCAGCGTGGCCAGGGTGGTGCCGCCCGGTGCGACGGAGGTCGCGGTGCCCACGGCGAACCCGGGCCCCGCGGTCCACGCCACCGCCCAGACCGCGAGCGTCGGCAGCAGCAGGGCCTGCGCCAGCAGCAGCAGGAGCCCGCCCAGCCAGCCGGGCTGCAGGGAGCGGTGCAGCAGCAGCACGTCGGCGCGCCCGTGCACCAGCGCCACCGCGACCGTCAGGGCCCCCAGGGCCAGCAGCGCCGCCGCGCACGCCGCCGCGGGTCGCAGGGCGGCGGCGAGGGCCGGGGGCACCCGAGCCGGCAGCGGCGGGCGGTGCGCCCGGGCGGCCACGGCGAACCCGGCCGCCCCGACGACGAACCCGCCCAGCAGCGCGTGCAGCGGCCCGGCGGCCGTGACGCCGCTGCGCGTGGCCAGCGCCACCAGCAGCGCCAGCACGCCGTAGCCGCCGGCGAAGACCGCCGCACCGGGCCAGAACGGCACGTCGCGCTCGGCAGCGCTCTGGTCGCGCAGCCACAGCCGCACCGCCCGCACGGCCGAGGCCACGGCCAGCAGGGTCACGCCCAGCGGCGCGACGGCGAGCGTCCCGCCGACCACGGCCACGGGTGCGCCGTGGCCGAGCAGCCACACGTCGGCGCCCACGCGCACCACCGCGGCGAGCGAGGAGGTGGAGCGCACCGCGCCGAGCCAGGCCACGAGGGTCAGCACGGCGACGGGCAGCAGCAGGGTCAGCACCGCCCGCACGGCCGCGGTCAGCAGCGGCAGCAGGTCGGCGGGGGTGGCGCGGGGGGGCTTGGGGGTACCGGCGGGGCGGTCGACGAGCGTGGACATCGTCCCCATGCTCTCCCGCCGCGGGCCGTGCGGTGCGCGACGCGCCCGGGCGGGGTGCGAGCAGGCCCCCGCCGGCGGGTGCCGGCGGGGGCCTGCTTCAGCGGGCGCGGGGCGCCGCGGGGGTCACTTCGACAGGGAGTGGAAGATCTCCCGGGCGAGGTTGGCGGTCTCGCTGGGCGTCTTGCCGACCTTGACGCCGGCGGCCTCGAGGGCCTCCTTCTTGGCCTGCGCGGTGCCGGCCGAGCCGGACACGATGGCGCCGGCGTGGCCCATCGTCTTGCCCTCGGGCGCGGTGAACCCGGCGACGTAGCCGACGACGGGCTTGGTGACGTTGGCCTCGATGAACTTGGCCGCGCGCTCCTCGGCGTCGCCGCCGATCTCGCCGATCATCACGATGACGTCGGTCTCCGGGTCGTCCTGGAACGCCTGGAGCGCGTCGATGTGCGTGGTGCCGATGACGGGGTCGCCGCCGATGCCCACGGCGGAGGAGAAGCCGATGTCGCGCAGCTCGTACATCATCTGGTACGTCAGCGTGCCGGACTTGGACACCAGCCCGATGCGCCCGGGCGGGGTGATGTCGGCGGGGATGATGCCGACGTTCGACTTGCCGGGGCTGATGAGGCCGGGGCAGTTCGGGCCGATGAGGCGCGTCTTGCCGCCCGCGGCGGCCAGCGCGTAGAACTCCGCACTGTCGTGCACCGGCACGCCCTCGGTGATGACGACCACGAGGGGCGTCTCGGCCTCGATGGCCTCCACCGCGGCGGCCTTGGTGAACTTCGCCGGGACGAAGATCACGCTGACGTCGGCGCCGGTGGCCTCGCGGGCCTCGGCGACGGTGCCGAACACCGGCACCTGCACGGGCGAGCCGTCCGCACCGGTGAAGTCGACGCTCTGGCCGGCCTTGCTCGGGTTGACGCCGCCGACGACGTTCGTGCCGGAGGCGAGCATCCGCTGGGTGTGCTTGCGGCCCTCGGAGCCGGTCATGCCCTGCACGAGGACCTTGCTGTCGGAGTTCAGGAAGATCGCCACGGATCAGGCCTTTCCGGTGCTCGCGAGTTCGGCGGCCTTGGCGGCCGCGCCGTCCATGGTGTCGACGACGGTCACCAGCGGGTGGTCCGCCTCGGCGAGGATGCGCCGGCCCTCCTCGACGTTGTTGCCGTCCAGGCGCACGACCAGCGGCTTGGTGGCCTCGTCGCCGAGGATGCCCAGGGCGGAGACGATGCCCTTGGCGACCTCGTCGCAGGCGGTGATGCCGCCGAAGACGTTGACGAACACGCTCTTGACCTGCGTGTCGTTGAGGATCACGTCCAGGCCGTTGGCCATGACCTGCGCGGAGGCGCCGCCGCCGATGTCGAGGAAGTTCGCGGGCTTGACCCCGCCGAACTCCTCCCCGGCGTAGGCGACGACGTCCAGGGTGCTCATGACGAGCCCGGCGCCGTTGCCGATGATGCCGACCTCACCGTCGAGCTTGACGTAGTTGAGGTTCATCTCCTTGGCCTTGGCCTCGAGCGGGTCGGCCGCGGCGGCGTCGACCAGCTCGGCGTGGCCGGGGTGGCGGAAGTCGGCGTTCTCGTCGAGCGTCACCTTGCCGTCGAGGGCGACGATCTGCCCGTCCTCGGTGCGCACCAGCGGGTTGACCTCGACGAGGGTGGCGTCCTCGGCGGTGAACACGCCCCACAGCTTCTGCACGACGTCGGCGACGGCCTCGCGCAGCTCGGGCGCGAACCCGGCCTTCTCCACGATCTCGGCGGCCTTGGCGGCGTCGATGCCGGTGCGGGCGTCCACGGGCACGCGGGCCAGCGCCTCGGGGCGCTCCACGGCCAGCTGCTCGATCTCCACGCCGCCCTCGACGCTGGCCATCGCCAGGTAGGTGCGGTTGGAGCGGTCGAGCAGGACCGAGAAGTAGAACTCCTCGGCGATCTTGGCGCCCTGGGCGATCATCACCTGGTGCACCGTGTGGCCCTTGATGTCCATGCCGAGGATCTCGCGGGCGCGCTCGGCGGCCTCCGCCGGGGAGTGGGCGAGCTTCACGCCGCCCGCCTTGCCGCGCCCGCCGGTCTTCACCTGGGCCTTGACGACCACGGTGCCGCCGCCCATGCTCTCGGCCGCGGCCTGCGCCTGCTCCGGCGTCGTCGCGACCTTGCCGTCCAGGACGGGTACGCCGTGCGCCGCGAACATGTCGCGCGCCTGGTACTCGAAGAGGTCCACCAGTCTTCCTCGTCTTCGTCGTCGGAAGTTGTCGTGTCGCTGCCGACGAGCGCCCCGCACGGGGCCCGCGTCGGCCGGCACCGGGCGTTCAGCACCCTAGTGCTCCCCCGCCACGAGGACCCGGTCGGCACGGATGACGCAGATCACACCACCCCGGCGGCCCCGGTGGGCACCACTGCCCCGGGCACCGGGACGACGGTCCCTCCAGCGCGGTGGAGCGGCGCGGGCACGGGACGCGGGGCGACCGGGGCGCCGGGTCCGGGGAGCGGGGAGCGCACGCGCCCCTGCAGCCCCTCCCGCAGCGGCCCGACCCGGCCGTGGCAGCACCACCGCGCTGCGCGCGGTGCCGGGGCGTGATCGCGGACGACCGCGTGGAACCATGCGCCGGTGAGCCTCCACCCCCTCGACGAGCCCGTCTGGGCCTCGCTGACCGGAACGCACCAGCACCTCGCCGAGGGCACCGGGCTCGCCCGCCGCTACCCGGCGGACGTCTCGCCGTTCTGCGCACTGGCGGACGCGGGGGACGAGCGGGCGTGGGCGGACCTGCGGGAGGTCGCGGGGGCGGGTGCCCAGGTGCTGCTGCCGGGGGTGGACGCCGCCCCACCGGCGGGCGCGCGGGTGGTGCGGGACCTGCCGGGCGTGCAGCTCGTGGCCACCGGAGCGCTGGACGCGCGCCCGGACCCGGAGGCGCTGGAGCTCGGCGAGGACGACGTGCCGGAGGTGCTGGACCTGGTGGAGCGCACCCGGCCGGGGCCGTTCGGGCGGCGCACCCGGCTGCTGGGCACCTACCTGGGGATCCGCGACGAGGCCGGCCGCCTGGTGGCGGTGGCCGGTGAGCGGCTGCACCCGCCGGGGTTCACCGAGATCAGCGCCGTGTGCACCGACCCCGCCGCGCGCGGGCGCGGGCTGGCGAGCCGGCTGGTGCGGGCGGTGGCCGCGGGGATCCTCGCGCGCGGTGAGACGCCGTTCCTGCACGCCGCCGCGGAGAACACCGTCGCGGTCCGGCTGTACGGGGCGCTGGGTTTCCGGCTGCGCCGCACCGTGGCGTTCCCGCTCGTCGAGCTGCCCTGACCGCCGAGGTGCCCCGACCGCCGGGGTGCCCCGCCCGCTGGGCTGCCGCCCCCGCGCGCCCGTCCTACAGTCGCCGCATGGCCCGCTTCGTCGAGGTGCACCCGCAGGACCCGCAGCCGCGGGCGCTGACGCAACTGGTGGCGGTGCTGCGCGACGACGCGCTCATCGCCTACCCGACGGACTCCTGCTACGCGCTGGGCTGCCGGCTGGACAGCCGCACCGGTGCCGACCGGATCCGCCGGATCCGCCACCTGGACGAGCGGCACCACTTCACCCTGGTGTGCGCGGACTTCGCCCAGCTCGGGCAGTTCGTGCACCTGGACAACTCCGCGTTCCGGGCGGTGAAGTCCGCCACCCCGAACCCGTACACGTTCATCCTGCCGGCGACGAAGGACGTGCCGCGCCGCTTCGCGCACCCGCGCAAGAAGACGGTGGGCGTGCGCATCCCCGACCACCCGTTCGTGCGGGCGCTGCTGCGCGAGCTGGGCGAGCCGCTGCTGTCCAGCACCCTGCTGCTGCCCGGCCAGGACGAGCCGCCCACCGACGCGTGGAGCATCAAGGAGGAGCTGGACCACCTGGTGGACGCGGTCGTGGACGCCGGCGAGGTGGGCACGACGCCCACCACGGTCGTGGACCTGTCGGAGGGTTCCCCCGAGGTGGTGCGCGAGGGCGCCGGCGACCCGGACCGCTTCCGCTGACCCGGTCGCCGGCGACCTGCGCCACTCAGCCGGTGAACAACCGGGAGGCGCGCACCAGCGTCTCGACGAGCCCGTAGGCCAGCGGCACGCCGACGAGCGTCCAGGCGAGCGCCACGCGCGCGCCGGACCCGCCGGTGCGGCCGCCGGCCGTCGCGCCGCTGCCCGTGCTCCCCGTGCTCCCCGTGCTCCCCGTGCTCGCGCTCACGACGCGCTCCTCTCCTGCTGATCGTCCAGCTGCTCGCGCCGCCCGCCCGCACCCGCCGCGACCGGCTCGTGGAAGCGCTCGGACACCGGCCGCACGAGCAGGTTCGCGAGGAATCCGACGGCCAGCAGGCCCACCATGGTCAGCAGCGCCGGGCGGTAGGCGGCGGCCGTCAGGCTGCCCGGTTCGCCCTGCGCGTCGAGGAACCCGTTGACGATGAGCGGGCCGAAGATCCCGGCGGTCGACCAGGCGGTGAGCAGGCGACCGTGGATCGCCCCGACCTGGAACGTGCCGAACAGGTCGCGCAGGTAGGCCGGGGCCGTGGAGAAGCCGCCGCCGTAGAAGGACAGGATGACGGCTGCCAGCAGCACGAACAGCGCGGTGCTGGTCTGCCCGAACAGCGCCAGGAGCAGGTAGGCCACCAGGCCGACGCCCAGGTACACCATGTAGATGGGTTTGCGGCCGATGACGTCCGAGGTGGAGGACCACACGAACCTCCCGGCCATGTTCGCCATGGACAGCAGACCGACGAACCCGCCCGCTGCCGCCACGGCGACCGTGGAGGTTCCGCCGTCGCCGCGGAAGAAGTCCTGGATCATCGGCGCGGCCTGTTCCAGGATGCCGATGCCGGCGGTGACGTTGCAGAACAGCACCACCCACAGCAGCCAGAACTGCGGGGTGCGGATCGCGTTGCGGGCCGAGACGCTCGCGGTGGTCACCATCGACCGGCTGCGCACCGTCGCCGGGTCGAAGCCGGCGGGACGCCACCCGTCCGGGGGGACGCGCACGGTCGCGGCGCCGAAGGCCATGAACAAGGCGTGGGCGACGGCGAAGGTGACGAACAGCATGGCGACGGCCTGGCCGCTGGGCACGCTGCCGGCGACGGTGGGGTCGTACGTCTCGTCGTAGGCGCCCAGCAGCCGGGAGGACAGCGGGCTCGCCACCAGGGCACCGCCGCCGAAACCCATGATGGCCATGCCGGTCGCCAGACCCGGGCGGTCGGGGAACCACTTGATGAGCGTGGACACCGGTGAGATGTACCCGATGCCCAGGCCGATGCCGCCGATGACGCCGTACCCCAGGTACAGCAGCCACAACTGGGAGGTGACGATCCCCAGGGCGCCGACGAGGAACCCGGTGACCCAGAACAACGCCGAGGTCGCCATCGCCTTGCGGGGGCCGTTGCGGTCCACCCAGGTGCCGGCGACGGCGGCGGACAACCCGAGCATGACGATCGCGATGGAGAACACGACGCCGATCTCGGTGTTGCCGACGCCGAAGTGCTCGACGAGGGCGTTCTTGTAGACGCTGGTGGCGTACACCTGCCCGATGCACAGGTGCACCGCCAGCGCGGCGGGCGGCACGAGCCAGCGGTTGAAACCGGGCGGCGCGATGCTGCGCCGCCGGTCGAGGAGGGAGACCACTGGTTGCTCCTTCGCGTGCGGTGGTCCTGCGGGGGGCGCCACGCTAGGGCCGGGGAGCGCGGGGCGCCATCGACGCGCCGACGCCACCACCGCTTCAGCGCAGCGCGCCGAACACACCTCCCGCGACGGCGGCGCCCACGAGCGCGCCGACGACCACCTGCGCGGGGGGGGGGGGGGGGGGGGGGGGGGGGGGGGGGGGGGCCCCCCCCCCCCCCGCGTCTCACAACGGCTGGATGCCGAAGGCCTCGGCGAGCTCCAGGATGCGCCGGGCGCGGCCCAGGCGCGGCAGGTCGGAGCCGTCGCGGACCACGCCGCCGCTGCTCTCGAACTTCTCCACGACGTCCTGCGCCCAGGTGGCGTCGGTGGCCGTGGGGCTCATCACCTCGTTGATGACGGGCGCCTGGTCGGAGTCCAGGCACAGCTTGCCCATCATGCCCAGCGACACCGCGACCGAGGAGTTGTCCCGCAGCTCCGGCAGGCCCCCGCCGACGGTGGGGCCGTCGATCGGGCCGGGCAGGCCGCCGATGCGGCTGGCCACGACGAGGCGGCTGCGCGGGTACGCCATGGCCAGGTCGTCGGCGCTGGCACCGGTGTCGCGGCGGTAGTCGCCGGAGCCGAACGCGAGGCGGAACGCGCCGCGCGCGCACGCGATGGAACGGGCCTCCTCGATGCCGAGGGCGGACTCCACCAGCGCCACCACGGGCGTCCGGCCGCCCAGCGCCTCGAACGTGTCGGTGACCTGCTCGCCGGACTCCGTCTTGGCCAGCACCACGCCCAGCAGGTTCGGGGTGCCGCGCAGCTGCTCGACGTCATCGCGCCAGTGCGCCGTGGTGACGTCGTTGATGCGCACGAAGGCGCGCCCGCCGGCGCGCAGCCAGGCGACGACGTCCTGGCGGGCGGCGTCCTTGCGGCTGGGGTCGACGGCGTCCTCCACGTCGAGGACGACGGAGTCGGCGCGGGACCGGGCCGCGGTGTCGAAGAGGTCCGCGCGGGCGGCGTTCACCAGCAGCCAGGTGCGCGCGTACCTCGGCTCCACGACGTGGGCCGTCCTGTCGGTGCTCATGTCCGTCTCCTCACCCGGCCGCGGCCGGCTCCCGCTACCCGGCCTCACCGCCGGCTCGTGCACCGCACCGACCGTAGCGGCCGCCTCCGCGCGGGGGGTGCCGGCGAGGCCGCGGGGCGGCGTGACATGGCGCACGGCGGCCGCGCGCCGACGGTCCCGGCCGGGAGCGGTGCGCTCCCGGCCGGGACGGTCGGTCAGCTCCGGGGGTCCCAGCCGTCCGAGCCGGCCAGGTACGCCTCCGGCGTCGCCGCGCGGGCCTGCTGCGCGCTCAGCTGGGGGCGCCCGTCCAGCGGCCGCCGCCCGTGCGCCGCGCCGGGGCCGCGGTTGCGGAACTCCGCCAGGCGGTCCTCGCGCCACGACCACCCGCTCATGTCCGACCACGCGGGAGTGCCGACGTGGCGACCCAGCCAGGAGTTCCGCACGACGACCGCGGGGTCGACGTCGGGGTTGCTGCTCGGGTGCCACGGCCGGCCCAGGAACACCGAGCCCGCGGCGGCGTCGGAGACGAACCGCGAGCCGGTGAACAGGAACCCGGGGGCGCCCCGGGGGGTGGACGGTGCGGCCACGTACCCGTTGACCTCCTGGCCGCGGTCCAGCGAGCGCAGCGTGGAGTCCTCCACCACGAGCGTGGCGCCGCCGTAGACGAAGTCCACGTCCCCCTCGATGTGCGAGTCGTGCACGTAGACGCGCGAGACCTCCTCGCGGTTCGGGTTGTCGGCCAGGAACGTGTCCTGGTTGCCCAGCAGCCGGACCCCGTCCAGTTCCACGCGGTCACCGGTGGTGCGCAGCGCCAGGGCCTGGCTGGGCCCGTTCGCCACCTCGTCGTAGGCGTTGAGCACGGTGAGGTCGCGCAGTTCCACGTCGTCGGCGAGGACCGCGAGCGCGGGGGAGCCGGTGTGCCCGAACGTGCCGCCGTAGAACTTCTCCTGCCCGGCGGCGAGGTCGTACGTGAGCACCACGTCCTCGGCCCGGCCGGTCTCGCCGCGCAGCACCAGGTGCTCGGCGCCCGGGCGGATCCGGACGACCTCCCGGTAGGTGCCGGGTGCCACGACGACCTCGACCGGGTGCCCGGCTCGTTCCGCCGCGCCCACCGCGGCACCGATGCTGGCGAAGTCACCGGTGCCGTCCAGGGCGACCCGGACGCGCCCGCCGATCTGCTCCTGACCGCCGAGCGGCCCGGCACCGGCGTCGACGACCTGCGCCACCCGCTCGACCGGGTCGGGGGTGTAGGCGTAGTGCGCCCGCGCGTCGAAGGCGGGCCCCGTGTCGTCCTTCCGGCCGCGGATCGAGACGAACCGGTTGCCGCGCGACTCCAGGGTGGCGGTGGGGTCCTTGGCGACCAGCGCGTCCTCGCCCTGCTCGTAGACGCTGGCCTCCACCAGCACGCGGGCGCCGCCGCGCGCCATCGTCCCGTACTGGCCGATACCGGTCAGGTGGTTGTTGTACAGGTGCGCCGCCGCGGTGTTGTCGATGCTGGCGTTGCGCTGGTAGGTGTTGTCGAACCGGTTGTGGTGCATGGTGATGGTCGTCACCACGTTGTCCGTCCAGCCGACGCCCACGGTCTTGTTGTGGTCCCGGAAGGAGTTCCACGACAGGGTGACGTTCGTGGAGTCCTTGCGGACGTCGACGAGGCCGTCGCCCAGCCGGGTGAACTCGTTGTGGTCGACCCACACGTTCGAGGCGGTGTCCATGCGGATGCCGTCGTTGTCGTTGCCCTCGCTCTTGCCGTCCCAGTCGCCGGGCACGTAGCTGTCGCGGAACGTCAGGTTGCGCACGACGACGTTGCGCGAGCCGTTCAGGAACAGCCCACCGCCCACGAGTTCGGCGCCGGCACCGTCCCCGGCGATGGTCTTGTGGCTGGCGACCTCGATCATCGAACCGAACTCCTCGACCCGCACCTCACCGCGCACGAGGATCGTCAGCGGTTCGGGCAGGGCGGCGAGCCGGGCCAGTTCCGCGGCGTCGGTGGCGACCGCGGTGCGCCCGCCGGTCCCGCCGATCGTGCCGCGCGGCAGGTCCGGGGTGGGCGTGGAGGCGAAACCCGTGGCGACGGGCGACCACTGCGGCCCGTCGGCGGTGACGTCGTCCGGGGCGCCGATGCGTTCCAGCAGCGCGTTCCCGGCGACGGCCGGGTCGGTGGGGTCCGAGCCCTGCGTCAGCCGGCCCGCACCGGCCCAGCGCGCGACGGCCTCGGCGGCGACGTCGGCGGGCTGGACCACCCCGTGCGGCCCGGCGGTGCCGGTGACGGTGCGCGACAGCGGGCGGTCCGGGTTCGCCGCGTTGTACGCGGCGAGGACGTCGACCTCCTCGCCGTTCACCAGGGTGCCGGTCGCGTCGATGCCGGTGCCGCCCCAGTTCTCCACGATCCGCTCGGGCCCGACGCCCTCGGCCAGCTCGAAGGTGTTCTCCCGCGCGATGATGCTGGACTCCACACCGACGCCCCAGGAGTACGCGTACGTCTCCGGGCCGGTGACGCGGTAGGTGTTGTCGTACACGTGCGCCTGCCCGTACCGCACGCGCGGGGCGCGCTGCACGAGGTCGGTGAACTCGTTGTGGTGCATCGTGACGCGGATCTTCCCGCGGTCGGCCACCGCGCCGTCGCCGTTGCCCCACAGCAGGGACTTGTCGTGGCCGGACAGCCGGCTCCACGAGATCGTCACCAGGTCCGCCTGGCGGACCACGTCGAGCAGGCCGTCGTGGCGCAGGAAGCGCTCGCCGAAGTGCTCGGGCTGCTCGGCGTCGACGGTCCCGCCGTCGTCGAGGGTGAGGTGGTCCAGCCAGACGTGCCGCGACCCGGACACGACGAGGTTGTCCCGCTCGGTCTTCCAGGTGTCGCCGTTCCACACCGGGAAGCAGTCGTAGGCGTCCGAGATCCGCAGGTCGCGGACGATGACGTTCTCGACGCCGGAGACGTTCAGGGACAGGCCGGTGAGCTGGACGTCCCCGACGCCGATCAGGGTGGTGTTCGAGCCGACGTCGATGCGGACCTCCTCCCCCTGGGCGCGCGAGGACGCCTCGCGGGCGTCCTCCAGGGGCCCGGCCGCGGGCCCGGTCCAGCGCGCGGGGTCGTAGGCGTCGAGGTAACCGGCCAGGGTGTACCCGTCCCGCACCCACCGCTCGCACGGCACGGGTTCGCCGGCGGCACCGGTGCCGAGGGAGACGTCTCCGACGACGCGGACGATCTTGGGGTGGTCGCCGGCCACGGCGGCGGCGAGCTCGTCGCGGGTGCGCACGTCCACCACGTGCTGCTGGTCCGCCGCGGACCCGCCGGTTGTTCCGCCCTCGGCGGACGCCCAGCCGTCGCCCGCGGGCAGCGGCTGCCGCTCCAGGGGGACGGGGGCCGCCGCCGGCGAGCTCACCGCGGTGACCACCTCGCTCGTGGTCGTGGTCGTGGTCGTCGCGGTCGCCGCCGGCAGGGCGCCGAGCGCCACGCCGAGGGCGACGACGGGGGCCAGCGCGGGGGTCAGGGCGCGGGCCGGGCCGGCAGGGGACCGCCGCGGGCCCGGCCGGGTGCGGGTGGGGAAGGGCATCGTCGCTGCCTCTCTGCAGGAGTGCTGTGCCTCGGGGGACCGGTCGCCGCGCGGGGCGTGCCGCCCGGTCCCGAGCGCGGCGCGCGCAGGGAGGGGGCGGGGTGAGAAACCGGTTACTGAGACGCTAGCACCGATGACTGCCGGTGAACCAGACCCTCAGCCCTCCCGGGCGCTGCGCACCCGCGCGACCGCCAGCTCGGCCAGGTCGGCGGCGTCGGCGGTGTCCACGCAGCGGTCCACCACCACCGTCGTCAGCGACAGCCGCAGCGTCTCGCCCTCCCGCAGCACCAGCGGCTCGGACCACGCCACCGAGGGGCCGGCGCCCACGTAGTCGGCCAGCCGCACGAACCACGGCAGCGGCGGGCCCTCGTCCTGCACGAGCAGCACGCTGGACCAGGACCGGCCGTGGCGCCGGGTGAGCGCCAGCCACGGGGTGGCCGAGCCGTGCACCTCGCGCTCGTCGTCGGAGTCGCCGGTGAGCACCCGCGTCTCGTCGGCCCCGGCGAGGCGCCAGAACAGGCCGCCGTACCCGGCGCCGGGGCGCCCGCGCACCGCGGGGCTGGTGATCGTCGTGGCCCGCGGGGCGCGCAGGTCGCTGCGCCAGCCCAGCGCCCACGCCTCCACCTCCGGGAACACCGCGCCGGTGAGCGTCCGCTCCTCGTGCACCTGCGGGGCGCCGTCCTGGCCGAGCCAGGTGACCGGCCCGGTCAGGGACGCGCCGGAGTGCCGCACCTGCGGCGCCCCGGCCCGCTGGTGGCCGTGGTTGAGCAGCAGCGTGGGCCCGTTGCCGGGCACGAACGTGCGCCCGCCCCAGTAGGAGGTGCCGTCGACGTCGTCCACGGCCAGCGAGGCGCCGTAGTGGTGGCGGTGGTCCACGGGGCTGCTCGCGGTGACGGGGACGCCGGCCAGGGAGTGCACCGGGTGCAGGTGGGGGCGCCGGCTGTGCACCACGGGCATGCCCGAGCCGTCGGCGCAGCGGGCCAGGGGCGTGCCCAGGCCCTCCAGGACCGCGAGCCCGGTCCCGTCGGTGCGCCAGCGCGCGCGGCCGCCGCCGGCCCGGCGCTGCACGGGCCCCGCGGCGCCGCGGGAGGGCACCGGCAGCCGCCGGGGCGGGGGCACGGGGCCGGTGCTGGCGCGCACCGCGAGGACGGGCACCAGCACCCCGTCCGCGGCGTCCGGGGCGTCCGGGGCGCCGGTCAGGTGCGCCAGGTGGCGCATCGCGAGCCGGCCGATCTCGGCCTGGTCGACCCCCGTGGTGGTCAGGGAGGGGGTCGCGTACCGGGCGAGCTCGATGTCGTCGAAACCGGTGACGGAGATGTCGCCGGGGACGGCCACGCCGATCTCGTTGAGGCGGGCCAGCAGGCCGAAGGCGACCAGGTCGTTGAAGGCCAGTGCCGCGGTCGCGCGGGTGCCGAGGACCTCGTCGGCCACCCGGTGGCCCGCCTCGACGGTGGAGCCGGTGGCGATCGTGCTGATCCGCAGGTCCCCGTGCCGGTGGGCGGCCTCCTCCAGGGCCCGGGCGCGCACGCTGCTCGAGGCGGTCGTGGGCGGTCCGGCCAGCACCGCGAGGTGCCGGTGGCCCAGCCCGACGAGGTGGTCGACGAGGGCGTGCACGCCGTGCGCGTAGTCCACCCGCACCACGGGGGCGTCGACGCCGTCGAGGGGGCGGTCGGTGAGGACGACGGGGGCCACCCGCGCCAGCAGGGCCCGCAGTTCCGGTTCCGGGGTGCGGGGCGCTGCGAGCACCAGCGCGTCGCAGCGCCGGCGCGCCTGCAGGGCGACGGTGGCCTCGTCGTCGCTGGCGTCGCGGGTCTCGGCGATCAGGATCCGCTGGTCCTGCTCCGCGGCGGCGGCCATCGCTCCGCGCACGACCTCCTGGAAGACGGGGTTGCCCAGGTCGGGCACCACGAGGGCGACGGTGCCGGTGCGCCCCAGCGACAGGCCGCGGGCGAGGTCGTTGGGGCGGTACTGCAGCTCCTCGGCGACGGCCTGCACGCGTGCCGCGATGTCGGCGGCCACGGTGGAGCGCCGGTTCATGACGCGCGAGACCGTGGCGCGCGAGACGCCGGCCGCGGCGGCCACCTCGCTGATCGTCGCGCCGCCCCTGGTCGTCCTGGCCATGGCGCTGCCCCCCTCCACCACCGCGTGGTCGCGCCGCGCCGTCCCGGTGCGGTCGGGGGCAAGGCTAGACGATGGGAAACCGGTTCCTGTTGTGCTAGCTTCCGGGGAACCGGTTTCCTGCGGGGGGCCGGGGAGCCAGCACCTCAACGACGAGAGCAGGTAGACATGACGAACCGTCCTCGCGGCCGTGCCTTCCTCGCCGCACCCGCGACGGCCCTGCTGGTCGGCCTCACCGGCTGCATGGGCCCCTCGGCGTCGCAGGCGCCCGCCGCCGAGGCCGCCGACGCCTCCGACTGGGGCGAGCCCACCGGCACCGTGGAGTTCTGGGACACCAACGCCAACGCCACCCTCACCCCGGTGTGGGAGGAGCTCATCGCCGGCTTCGAGGCGGAGAACCCCGACATCGACGTGGAGTACGTCGGCCTGCCGAACTCCTCGGCGCTGCAGAAGGTCGACAACGCACTGGCGTCCGGCGCGGTCCCCGACGTGCTCCTGGTGGGCAACGACGTCGCCAACCTCATCGCGCAGAACGCGCTGACCCGCGTGGACGAGGTGTTCGAGTCCTCCGGGCTGGCCGAGGCCAGCGACCCCACCATGATCGAGAGCGAGCGGGGCAACGCCCCCGACGACGGCCTGTACAAGGTGCCGCTGACGTCGCTGTCCGACGTGATCTGGTACCGCACCGACTGGCTGGAGCAGGCGGGGCTGGCCGCGCCGACCAGCTACGACGAGTTCTTCGAGCGCGCCCGGCAGCTCAACGACCCGGCGAACAACCGCTTCGGCTACGCCTTCCGGGGCGGTCCCGGCTCCATGCCGCCCATGTTCGCCATGACCTACGGCATGTCCGGCGTCGGGGAGTTCTTCACCGAGGACGGCCAGGCCACGCTGGACGACCCGGCCAACGTCGAGGCGTTCAAGCGCTACGTCTCGCTGTACGGGAACGTCAGCGCCGAGGCGGACCTCACCAACGACTACCCCAAGATCGTCGCGGCCTTCGACGGCGGCTCGGCCTGGTCCACCCACCACAACCTCGGCTCCTACCAGGACCACGTCAAGGCCCTGGGCGCGGAGAACATCGCCGGCGTCCAGCCGTTCCCCGACGAGGACGGCGTCGTCACCGCCACCACCCCGGCCATCTCCGGCCTGGGGCTGATGGCCGAGAGCGCCGCCAAGGCCGCCGCGTGGGAGTTCATCGAGTACATGACCACCACCGGCAACTCTTCCTGGGCCGAGGCCGTCGGCCAGGTGCCGGCCAGCCTCGAGGCGCAGGACGACTCGTGGATCACGGAGTCCCAGCCGCTGCGCGAGATCGTCGAGGTCGCGGAGGACCCGAAGACGCAGTACGTCCAGCTGCCGATCTACCTGCCCGACTACGCCTCCATCTGCAAGACCGAGATGGAGCCGGACCTGCAGGCGGTGCTGACCGGGGACATGGCGCCGGAGGCGTTCCTCACCAAGTACGCCGAGCGCTTCGAGCAGGCCCTGACCGAGTACGAGCAGTACGCCGGTCGCTGACGCCGGCCGCCGATCGGAGGAAACCGTGGCAGTTCTCAGCCGGGACGCGTCGCGTCCCACGACCGCCGGCCCGGCGCCGGCCGAGCGCCGCGACCGGGAGCGGTGGACCCCCTACCTGCTCATCGCCCCCACCGCGGCGCTGCTGCTGATCTTCCTGGTCTACCCGATCGGCAGCGTCGCGTACTACAGCCTGTACAAGTACAACGTCACCAAGCCGTGGGCGAACGGCTTCGTCGGGCTGGACAACTACGTCCAGATGCTCCGCGACCCGCTGTTCTGGGACAGCCTCGTCTTCACGGCCCAGTGGGTCGTCGTGGAGGTGAGCCTGCAGCTCGTCTTCGGCCTGGCGCTGGCCCTCGTCATCAACGAGTCGTTCATCGGCCGGGCCCTGGCCCGGGCGCTCGTCTTCTCGCCCTGGGCGGTCTCCGGGGTGCTCACCACGACGATCTGGCTGCTCATCTACAACCCGACCACCGGGTTCGCCCGCTACCTGGCGGACTTCGGGATCGGCAGCTACGGCACCAGCCCGCTCATCGACTCCACCTCCGCGTTCTGGGCCGCGGTGCTGGCCGAGCTGTGGCGCGGTGTCCCGTTCTTCGCCATCCTCATCCTCGCCGACCTGCAGTCCGCCTCCGGCGACCTGTACGAGGCCGCCGAGGTGGACGGCGCCGGCCGCTTCCGCCGGTTCTGGTCCATCACGCTGCCCCACCTGAAGAACGCCATCATCCTGTCCACGCTGCTGCGGGCGGTGTGGGAGTTCAACAACGTCGACCTGCTCTACACGCTCACCGGGGGCGGCCCGGGCAACGCGACGATGACCCTGCCGCTGTACGTGGCGCGCCAGGCCATCGACGCCAAGGAGTTCGGCTACGGCGCCGCCCTGACGATGGCCGCCTTCGCCATCCTCGCCGTCTTCTCGATCACCTACCTGTGGCTGGTCCGCGCCGGCCGGGAGGACAAGGAATGAGCACCGCACCCGCCCTGAGCCACCAGGACCCCGGGGTCCGCGCCGAGGTGCGGGGGACGAGGGGGGACGGCCTGGCCAAGGCCCGGCGCGCACCCCGCTGGGCGATCTACGCCCCGCTGGGCGCGTACCTGCTGTTCACGCTCGTCCCGTTCTACTGGATCCTGCTCTTCGCCCTGCGCGAGACCGGCTCCACGGCGCTGGTGCCCCGGCCGATCACCTTCGAGCACTTCGCGACGGTGTGGAACGGCGCGGGCTTCGCGACCTTCTTCGTCAACTCCGTGGTCATCGCGGCCCTGACGCTCGTGCTCACCACCGTGATCGCCCTGCTGGGCGGCTACGGCCTGGCGCGGTTCCGCTTCCGCGGCAAGACGGCGTTCATGGTCGCCATGCTCGCCAGCCAGTTCGTGCCCGGGGCGATGCTGCTGATCCCGCTGTTCGACGTCTTCCGCGCCACCGGGCTCATCAACTCCCTGTGGAGCATCGTCGTGGCCGACACGGTGTTCCAGCTGCCGCTGTCGCTCATCCTCATGGCCGGGTTCATCCGCAACATCCCCGTCGAGCTGGAGGAGTCCTCCTGGATCGACGGGTGCGGGCGGCTGCGCGGCTTCCTCGCGGTGGTCCTGCCGCTGCTGCGGCCCGGCATCGTGGCGATCAGCTCGTTCGCCTTCATCTCCTCGTGGAACAACTTCCTGTTCGCGCTCATGTTCCTGAACTCCCAGGACCAGTTCACCGTCCCGGTGGGCCTGAGCTACATGCTGGGTGAGTACAGCGTCGACTTCGGCGCGCTGGCCGCCGGTGGCGTGGTGGCCGTGGTGCCCGTCGTCCTGGTGTTCGCCTACGTGCAGCGGTTCCTGGTGCAGGGGCTGTCGGCCGGGGCCGTGAAGGGCTGACCCGCGCCGGCCGTCCCGCCCCCGGAACGCGCAGCGCCGCACCCCTGAGCTGGGGTGCGGCGCT
>NZ_JBKBCT010000081.1:0-17466 GCF_050871525.1 Kineococcus auxinigenes
CCCCGCCCCCGGCGGCCGGGGGGCCCAAACCCTGGGAACCGCCCACGAGGACAGGCTCTGGAGGGGCGGAAACCATGGTTACCGCCAGGGGTGCGGGCTCAGGCGGGGGAGGCCACGGCGGTCTCGTCGGACTCCACCGAGGCGTTCCACTGCGGCTTCTCCTCGCGCCAGCCGTCCTCGGTGCGCCCGCGCCGCCAGTAGCCGGAGGCCGACAGCAGCTCGCGCGGCACGCCCAGCTCGCTGCGCACCCAGCGCCGCACGGCCCGCACGCAGTCCGCCTCGCCGTGCACGAAGGCGTGCGGGGCGCCGGCGGGCAGCTCCAGCGAGCGCAGCAGCTCCAGCAGGCCCTCCGGGTCCGGCGCCTCGCGGTGCAGCCAGTGCACCCGCAGCTCGCCCGCGCACGGCAGCGCCTGGTGCTCCGCGGCGTCGCGCACGTGCAGCACCGCGACCGCGGGGGCGCCGGCGGGCACCCGCTCCAGGGACGCGGCGATCGCCGGCAGCGCGCTGGCGTCGCCGACCAGCAGGTGCCACGGCGCGGCCGGGTCCGGCGAGTACGCCCCGCCCGGGCCCAGCAGGTGCACCTCGTCGCCGGGGCGGGCGGCCGCGGCCCAGGGCCCCGCGACGCCCTCGTCGCCGTGGTGGACGAAGTCGATCGTCGCCTCCCCGCGCGCGGGGTCCACGGCGCGCACGGTGTAGGTGCGCTGCACCGGCCACTCCTCGCGCGGGCGCGAGGCGCGCACGGCCGCCGCGTCGAACGGCTCGTCGTACGTCACCCCCGGTGCGGGGAAGAGGAGCTTGACGTAGGAGTCGGCGTGCTCGGCGCGCAGGTCGGCGAGGTCGTCGCCGCCGAGGACCACGCGCACCACCTCGGGGGTGATCCGCTCGGTGCGCAGCACGACGGCGCGGCGCTGGCGGCGGCCGCCGCGCCCGGGGCCGCCGCTGTCGCGGCGGAAGGGGTTCTTCAACTCGGGGTCCTCCAGATCACGGCGCTCAGGCGCCCTCGGCGCGTCCCTCGCGCCAGTAGCCCATGAAGGCGACGGAGGACCGCGGCAGGCCCACCTCGCCCACGAGGTGGCGGCGCAGCCGCTTGACGACGCCCGCCTCGCCCGCCAGCCACGCGTACAGGCACTCCGGCCCGGTGGCCTCGGCCCGCTCGGGGACCTCCCACAGGATGCCGGTGTCCAGGTCGACGTCCTCGAGGTCCAGCGCGAGCGTGCGCGAGGCCTCGTCCACGAGGGGTCCGGCGACCTCCTCCACGCGGGGCACGAGCAGCTCGCCGTGCCCGTGGCGGCCACCGCGGGGCAGCCACTCGACGGTGACGTCCGCCTGGGAGTCGATGCCGACGGCGTCGGCGATGTCGGGCACCTCCAGCACGGCCACGGCCCGCGCGCCGGCCGGCAGCTGCTCCAGCACCGCGCACACGGCGGGCACCGCGGTCTCGTCGCCGGCCAGCAGCAGCGTGCGGGCCTCGGCGGGCGGGGCCCACTCCACGCCCCACGCCCGGCCGGCGCCGGGGGCCGTCGGGCCCACCAGGAGCACCTCGTCGCCGGGGCGGGCGGCCGCCGCCCAGGAGGCGGCGGGACCGGCCGCGCCGCCGCCCACCCCGTGCAGGACGAAGTCGACGTCCAGCTCCGCGTCGGAGGTGGCGGTGGCGGGGCGCAGCGCGCGCACCGTGTAGGTGCGCATCACCGGGCGCACCTCCGCGGGCAGCGCGCGCCACCAGGCGTACCAGTCGCCCTCCGGCGCCCCCAGGACCTCCAGCGGCAGCTGCGGCAGCAGGACCTTCAGGCGCTGGTCGAAGCCCCCGGGGCCGAAGCCGGCCAGCTCGGGGGAGGAGAAGGTGATCCGCGCGAAGCTCGGGCCCAGGTCCTGCCGGCGCACCACCGCCGCCGGGAAGAGCCGGTACTCGGTGCGCGCGGCGGCGGGCCGCGCAGCCGCACCCGCGGCGCGCCGCACCGCCACCGTGGTGTGCTCGGTCGTGACCGTCATCCCGCCCCTCCTCGTTCGGTGAGGACAGGCTAACCACACGATGGGGGGTCCGGGGAAGGGGTGGTGACCACCGTCACCGGTGCGGAGGGTGGTCCGTCCGCCCCGCGGCGCGTACCGGAGGGTCCCGGCGGGTACGGGGACCCCCATGACGAACCCACGCGGCAACGGGCTGCGCTCCGTGGCCGACCAGTCCGAGGACGAGCGCGGCGGGCCCGGCAGCATCCTGTCCCGGCAGAGCCGCGACCACGCCGACCTCGACGCCCTCATGCGCGCCTACGACGACGAGCCCGACGCCGACGCCCGCGGCCGGGTCGTGGCCGAGCTCGCCGAGCGGGCGCTGCGGCACGCCTTCGCCGAGGAGACCGTGCTCTTCCCCGCCTACCGGCAGCACCTGCCCGAGCAGGGCGAGGAGCTGACCCGGCACATCGAGGGCGACCACCAGCAGATCAACGAGCTGCTCGTGCAGCTGCAGGACGCGGACCCGCGCTCACCGGACTACGACGCCACCGTGCGCCGCGCCTTCGAGGTGATCCGGCACGACGCCCACGACGAGGAGGACGACCTGCTGCCCCGGCTGCAGCAGGTCGCCACCGCGGAGGAGCTGCGGGCGATCGGCGCGGCCTGGGAGGTCCAGCGGCGCACCGCCCCCACCCGCCCGCACCCGAAGGTGCCCCGGCGCCCCCCGGGCAACGCGCTGGCCGCGGTGCCGCTGGCCGTGACCGACCGCGTGAAGGACGCCGCCGAGCACCTGGCCGCCGGCGGCGCGGTCCGGCGCGCGGCACTGGCCGGGGCGCTGGTGGGCGCGGTGGTCGCCGGGGTCGTCGCGCTCAGGGCCCTGCGCCGCCGCTGAGGCGGCGCGGGGAGGTCCTCAGCGCGGCAGCAGCCGGTACGTCTCCTCGGGCGGCACGCCGTGCGCCTGCAGCAGGTCCACCACCACCGAGCGCAGCTGCGCCACCACCACCGTCGCCGACAGCGACTCCGCGCCGAGGGTGCGCGGGCCCAGCTGCACGGCCAGCTCCTTCAGCGCCGCCACGGACGGCGGGGCCGTCTCCCCGGGGTAGGGGGCCTGGCGCAGCGAGCGCACCGACGCGGCCAGGCTCTCCATCACCCCCGCCAGCGAGGTCGGCAGCTGCTCGTCGTGCTCCAGGGCGGTGGCCACCCGCCGCAGCGCCACCCGGGTGTTGCGGGTGGCGCGGTCCACGCCGGACTGCAGCCGCTGCTGCTCCAGGACCTCCGCGCGCCCCCCGCGCCGCAGGGGGGAGAGCCGCTGCACCTCCAGGGCGGCGCTGACGGACTGCGCCCACGCGTCCAGCTCCCGCTGCGTGGCGCGGGCGCGCTCCAGCACCGTCGCGGCGACGGCGGCGTCCCTGCTGCGCACCGCGTCGGCGGCGTCGTCCAGCAGGTCGGCGAGCTGGCCGGTGAACGCCAGCGACCGCGCGCGCACGTCGCGGGTCGGGTCGGACGGCAGCAGCGCCGCGATGGCCAGCGCCACCACCACGCCCGTCATGGCGTCCAGCCAGCGCGCGGAGCCGCCGCCGGGCTGCGGCGGGAAGGCGACGATGAACGTGGCCTGCAGCGCCGCCTGGTTCACCAGCAGCACCCCGGAGTCCAGGAAGCGGGCGATGAGCATCGCGGCGACGACGATGAGGCAGATCTGCCACGCGCCGCGCCCGATGACCTGCACGACGGCGGTGCCCAGCAGCACCCCCACCGTCACCCCGACCCCCAGTTCGGCCACGCGCCGCAGCCGGGCGTTGTTCTGCACGCCCAGGCACACGACGACCGCGACGCACGCGAACACCGGGTAGTCCTGGTTCCACAGCGCCCGCGCGAGCGTCCAGGCCACCCCGGCGCCCAGCCCGCACTGCAGCACCTGCCACCACGAGCCCTGCCAGCGCTGCCAGCCGGTGCGCGCCCGGCGCCGGGCGGCGACGGTGAGCGAGGCGGTGCGGGGCACGGGCGGATCATCCCGCACCGCCCGGCCACGCGCCCGTCACGGCCACGTCCGGCCAGGGCCTACGCTCGGGCGCCGTGGACGTCCTCGTCATCGGTTCCGGCGCCCGTGAGCACGCCCTGGTGCGCGCCCTGCTCGACGACCCGGGGGTGGACCGCGTCGTCGCCGCCCCCGGCAACGCCGGCACCTCGCTGGTCGCCCCGTGCGAACCCGTCGACGCCGCCGACCCGGCCGCCGTCGCGGCGCTGGCCCGCCGGCTGGGCGCCGACCTCGTGGTCGTCGGGCCGGAGGCGCCCCTCGTGGCGGGGGTGGCCGACGCGGTGCGGGCGGCCGGCACCGCCTGCTTCGGCCCGTCCGCCGCCGCCGCCCGCCTGGAGGGTTCCAAGGCCTTCGCCAAGGAGGTCATGGCCGCGGCCGCGGTGCCCACCGCGATGGCGCACGTGTGCACCACCGAGGCCGAGGTCGCCGACGCCCTGGACGCGTTCGGCGCCCCGCACGTCGTCAAGGACGACGGGCTGGCGGCCGGCAAGGGCGTCGTCGTCACCGACGACCGCGAGCAGGCCCTCGCGCACGCGCGCACCTGCCTGGAGCACGGGCCGGTGGTCGTCGAGGAGTTCCTCGACGGGCCGGAGGTGTCGGTGTTCTGCCTCACCGACGGCGAGAGCGTCGTGGCGCTGGCCCCCGCGCAGGACTTCAAGCGCGCCCTGGACGGCGACGCCGGCCCGAACACCGGCGGCATGGGCGCGTACTCGCCGCTGCCGTGGGCCCCGGCCGACCTGGCCGAGCAGGTGGTGCAGCGCGTCGCCGAGCCGGTCGTGGCGGAGATGGCCCGGCGCGGCACCCCCTTCAGCGGCGTCCTGTACTGCGGCCTGGCGCTGACGTCCCGCGGCCTGCGGGTGGTGGAGTTCAACGCCCGCTTCGGCGACCCCGAGACGCAGGTCGTCCTGGCCCGCCTGGCCTCCCCGCTGTCGCAGGTCCTGCTGGCGTGCGCCACGCCGGGCGCGCTGCGGGACGCCCCGCCGCTGCGCTGGCGCGAGGACGCCGCCGTCACCGTGGTGCTCGCCGCCCCCGGCTACCCGGAGGCGCCGCAGACCGGCGGTGCGCTGGGCGGGCTGGAGGACGCCGACGCGGTCGAGGGCGCGCACGTCCTGCACGCCGGCACGGCGCTCGCGCCCGACGGCACCGGCGTCGTCAGCTCCGGCGGGCGGGTGCTGTCCGTGGTGGGCACCGGTGCCGACCTCGCGCGGGCGCGCGAGGCCGCCTACGCGGCGCTGCGCTCGGTGCACCTGGACGGTGGGCTCTTCCGCACCGACATCGCCGCCTCGGCGGCCGGCGCGTGAGCGCCCCCGAGCTGCCCGCGCCGCCGCAGCTGCCCGGCTGGCGCCACACCTACTCCGGCAAGGTCCGCGACCTGTACGTGCCGGCGGACGGCGAGCGCGGCCGGGTGCTGGTCGTGGCCAGCGACCGCATCAGCGCCTACGACCACGTCCTGCCCACCGAGATCCCCGACAAGGGCAAGGTCCTCACGGCGATGTCGCTGTGGTGGTTCGAGCGACTGGCGGACCTCGTGCCGCACCACGTGCTGTCCACCGACGTGCCCGGCGCCGTGGCGGGCCGGGCGATGGTGTGCCGGGAGCTGGAGATGTTCCCCGTGGAGTGCGTCGCGCGCGGCTACCTCACCGGCTCCGGCCTGGCCGAGTACCGGGCGGGCGGCGCGGTGTGCGGGATTCCGCTGCCGGACGGCCTGGTGGACGGCTCGCGCCTGCCGGAGCCCGTCTTCACCCCCGCCACGAAGGCGGAGCTGGGCGAGCACGACGAGAACGTGTCCTTCGAGCACGTCGCCGGCGTGATCGGCGCGCAGGACGCCGCGGAGCTGCGCGAGCTGACCCTGGCGGTGTACGCGCGCGCCGAGGCGGTCGCCCGCGAGCAGGGGATCGTGCTGGCCGACACCAAGCTGGAGTTCGGCCGCGCGGACGGGCGCACCGTCCTGGGCGACGAGGTCCTCACCCCCGACTCCTCCCGGTTCTGGCCGGCCGAGGAGTGGGAGCCGGGCCGGGCGCAGCCCAGCTTCGACAAGCAGTTCGTGCGCGACTGGCTGACCTCGCCGGCCTCCGGGTGGGACCGCACCGGCGGCGCCCCGCCCCCGCCGCTGCCGACCGAGGTGGCCGAGCGCACCCGCGCCCGCTACGTCGAGGCGTACGAGCGGCTGACCGGGGAGTCGTTCGGCGGCTGAGGGCTCGTCCCGCTCCCACCGCGGCGGGAGCGGGACGCCCTCGCCCTCCGCCGGTGTCAGCCGAGGGTGGCGAGCAGGTCCCGGCAGGCCTTCTCGCACGCCCGGCACGCCTCGGCGCACACCCGGCAGTGCTCGTGCATCCCGGCGTGGGACTCGCACACGTCCCCGCACGCCTTGCAGGCGGCCGCGCACGCCTGCAGCACGGCGCGGGTGACGTTGGCGTCGTAGCCGGTGTGGCGCGAGAGCACCCGGCCGGTGGTGTCGCACACGTCCGCGCAGTCGGTGTTGGTGCGGATGCACTTGGTCAGCTCGGCGACGGAGTCCTCGCTGAGGCAGGCGTCCGCGCAGGCGGTGCACGCCTGCGCGCAGCGGAAGCACTCCTCGATGCAGGCGATGAGCTTCTCGCGGTCCACGCCGCCGAGGTCCTTCGGGTAGGTGCTGACCATGTCGCTGACGGTGCTCACGTCGTGCTCCTCTCCCGGGGTGGGCGCCGGTGCCCGGCGGGCACCTGGGGTGGAACGCCGCCCCGTCCCTGCGTACCCGCCCCGCCGCGCGCGTAACGCCCGGACGCGCCCCGTCTCGCGCGGCCGGGATCGGCGGGGAAGGCTGCCGGGGTGGTGCTGCTCCTGCCGCCGTCCGTGACGGCCCTGCCGGCCCGGGCCCGTCGCACCTTCCGCCAGCGGGTCTCCGGCGACCCGACGGGCGCGCCGGGCTGGGTGCGCGACATCGCCCTGGTGGGGGAGGGGCCGGGCTGGTTCGAGCCGGACGGGGTGGTGTGGCGGGTGCACGGCGACCTGTCCACCCTGGTCGGCGGGGTCGTCGCGCTGCTCGGGCAGGGCGCTCACCCGCTGGCGATGGCCGGCGTGCAGCGCCACTCCGACTACCGGCGCGACCCCTGGGGCCGGCTCGCGGGGACCGCGCGCTGGCTGGTGGTGTGCACGTTCGGCTCGGCGGAGCTCGCCGAGCGGGAGTCGGCCCGGGTGCGTGCGATGCACGAGCGGGTGCGCGGCACCACCGGCGACGGGCGGGCGTACTCCGCGGGTGACCCGGACCTGCTGCGCTGGGTGCACCTGGTCTTCACCGACGCGTTCCTCGCCGCCCAGCGCGAGGTCGGCACCGACCGGCTGGCGCCCCGGTTCGGGCGGCGCTGGCCGGACGCGTACGTGCGCGAGTGGGCGCGCACCGCGCACGCCCTGGGGGCCGCGGACCTGCCCGCCAGCGAGGCGGAGCTGGCCGAGGCGCTGGCCGCGTTCACGCCCGTCCTGGAGCCGGTGCCGGCGCACCTGCTGCGGTTCCTGTCCTCCCCGCCCGGCCTGGGCCGCGCCGAGGGGGCCTTCTACTCCGGCCTGGCGGGAGCGGGGGAGCTGCTGCTGTCGCCGGTGGTGGCCCCGTTCGCGGGTGTGCCCGGCCGGGCGGTGCGCGGACCGCGCGAACGGGCCCGGCTGGCCGCTGCGCGCGCCCAGCTGCGGGGGGCGCGGGCCCTGCTCGGCCCGCACAGCCCTTCGGCGGAGGCCGCCCGCCACCGCCTGGGGATGGGGCCCCCTCCCGCCTGGCTCTCGTGATCCTCCGGGACCGGGGTGCGTCGCCGTGGTCGCCCGGGGACCTCTCGCGCCTCTCCTGAGCACGGGTCGGAGTTCGTCCCCCACCACCCGGGCGAGGACCCGACCACGATCCCCGAGCGCCCCCACCGGGTCGGGGCGCTGGCACCCTGACCCGGTGGACGCACCCGGTGAACACCCCCCGCAGCACCTCGGCTGGGGCCGGCACGTGCCGGCGGTCCTCGCCGCCCTCGCCCTGCTGCTCGGCCTGCAGCTGCTCGGCACGCTCCTGGTCGACCTGGCCGGCCTGCCCGTGCCCGGTGCCGTCGTCGGCCTCGTCGTCCTCCTCGCCGTCGGCGCCCGCCACCGCGGCCTCGTCGCCCGCGCCCAGCCCGCCGCCGACCCGCTCCTGCGCCACCTGCAGCTGCTGTTCATCCCACCGGGCGTGGGGGCCCTGACCCAGCTGAGCGCCCTCGCGGAGAACGCCGCACCCCTGGCCGTCGCCGTCGTCGGCTCCTTCGCGGCCGGGCTCGTGGTGGCGGGTGTCCTCCTGCAGGCGCTGCTGCGCCGCCGCACCACCGCGCCGGCGGCGCCGTGAACGCCCTCGTCCACGCCCCCGGCTTCGGGCTCGCCCTCACGCTGGCCGCGTACCTCGGCGCCGACGCCCTGCACCGCCGCCTGGGCCGGCCCGCCCTGCTCGCCCCCGTGCTCGTCGCGATGATCGCCGTCACCGTCGTCCTGGAACTGCTCGGCATCGGTCACGAGGAGTACCTCGCCTCCGTCTCCGTCCTGACCCTGCTGCTCGGCCCCGCCACCGTGGCGCTGGCCCTGCCGCTGCTGCGCTCGGGTGCGGCGCTGCTCGCCGACCGCGCCGCCGTCCTGGTCACCCTGCTGGTCACCGGCACCGTCAGCGTCGTCGTGACCGTCGGCTCCCTGCTCGCCTTCGGCGTCTCCGACGAGATCCTGCTGACCGCGCTGCCGCGCTCGGTCACCACACCCGTCGCCGTCACCGTCGGCGCCACGATCGGCGCGAACACGACCCTCGCCGTCGTGCTCACCCTCGTCTCCGGGGTGCTGGGCGCCACGGTCGGGCCGTGGCTGCTGGACCGCGTCCGCGTCGACGACGGCCGGGCCCGGGGTTTCGCCATCGGGGCCGTCTCCCACGGCATCGGCACCGCACGGGCCCTGGCGCACTCCCACGTCGCCGGCGGGTGGTCCAGCGCCGCGATGGTGCTGAACGCGCTGCTCATGACGGTGGTGCTGCCGGTCGTGGCGCACGCGTTCACCGGCTGAGACCCGTCGGCCGGGTGCGTTCCCGTGGTGGCCGGGATGCGTTCTCGTGGTCGCCGTGGGGCGGTCCCGGGTGCTGCGGCGGTCGGCTCTCCGCTCGCGCCGTCACCGGGGTGCGCGGGTGCCGTGACGTTCGGCGCGAGCTCCGGACGCCGCCCGCCGCAGCACCCGGGAACCTCCTGCACCTCGCCCGGCCGCAGGGCCCGGGTTCGCTCGTGCACCGGTGGGGCTGAAGGGTGGTGGGGTGCTCCGGACGCCCGGCGGCCAGAGCACCCCACCACCCGGGCGAGGACCCGACCGGGCGTGACCCCGGTGGGGGAGAACGTCAGTCCGTCGCGGGCGGGACCTCGTCCGGCTCCTCGGTGAGGCCGAGCTCGCGGCGCTCGTGCTCGACGCGCATCTCCAGCTCGTCGTCGTTGGGCCGCGCCGGCATCTTGCCGTGCTCCTGGCGGTCGCGCGGGGCGGCGATCTCCGGCTCGATCACGTCGTCCAGGGTCGGTTCGTCGTTCTGCTGGCTCATGCCCCGACGCTAGGCAGCGTGACGCGCGTCCGCACCTCAGCGCGGGTCAGGACCGCCCGGCGGCGCGGGTGTGCTCGAAGATCAGGCTGGTCTCGGTGAGGGCGACGTCCTGGTCGCGGGAGAGGTGCTCGGCGACGAACTCGCGCAGGGCGCCGGTGCTGGTGACCGCGACGTGCAGGAGGTAGTCGTTCGCGCCGGCCACGAAGTAGACGTCGAGGACCTCGGGCTGGCGGCGGATGCGGGCCACGAAGGGGCCCATGCTGCCGCGGGCGTGGGCGGCGAGCTTCACGGCGATCATCGCCTGCAGGTGCAGGCCGAGGGCGTCGGGGTCGACGTCGGCGTGGAAACCGCGGATGACGCCGGAGGCGCGCAGGGCGCGCACCCGCAGCAGGCAGGTGGAGGGGGCGATGCCGACCCGCTGGGCGAGGGCGGCGTTGGTGATCCGGGCGTCCTCGGCCAGGACGTGGAGGATCGCGCGGTCGACCGCGTCCACGGCCTGTCGAACGTTCTTCGGGGGAGGGTTCGCCGGACGGTCGGGTGGTGAAGGATTCGCTGCCACAGCGGGACGTTACCGAACCTCCTGCGGGTTCGTTGCGCTCTTCTCGCGGCATCTTCACCCTGGGGTGGACACCGCCGTCCCGACCCGGAGGCCCAGATGCGCATCGGCGTTCCCCGTGAGGTCAAGAACCGCGAGCACCGTGTGGCGCTGACGCCCGCGGGCGTGCACGAGCTGACCGGTCACGGCCACGAGGTGCTGGTGGAGGCGGGCGCGGGCCTGGGCAGCTCCCTGCCGGACGCCGACTACGAGGCGGCCGGCGCGAAGGTCGTCGCGGACGTGGAAGAGGTGTGGGGCGAGGCCGAGCTGCTGCTGAAGGTCAAGGAGCCGATCGAGCCGGAGCACCACCGGCTGCGCGAGGGGCGGGTGCTGTTCACCTACCTGCACCTGGCGGCCTCGCGCCCCTGCACCGAGGCCCTGCTGGCCTCGGGCACCACCGCGATCGCCTACGAGACCGTGCAGCTGCCCGACCGCTCGCTGCCGCTGCTGGCACCGATGAGCGAGGTCGCCGGCCGGCTCGCCCCGCAGGTCGGCGCGTACCACCTGATGAGCGCGAACTCCGCCGCGAGCGGCGGTCGCGGCGTCCTGATGGGCGGGGTGCCCGGCGTGCGGGGGGCGGACGTCGTCGTGATCGGCGCGGGGGTCTCCGGGCAGAACGCCGCCCGCATCGCGCTGGGCATGGGGGCGGAGGTGACGGTGCTGGACCTGTCGATCCCCAAGCTGCGCGAGGTCGACGCCCGCTTCGGCGGGGCGGTGCGCACCATCACCTCCAACGCGTTCGAGCTGGCCCGCGCCGTGCGCAGCGCCGACCTGGTGATCGGTGCGGTCCTGGTGCCCGGCGCCCGCGCCCCGAAGCTGGTGAGCGACGACCTGGTCGCGCAGATGCGTCCCGGTTCGGTGCTGGTGGACATCGCCGTCGACCAGGGCGGCTGCTTCGAGTCCACCCGGCCCACCACGCACGACGAGCCGACGTTCACCGTGCACGGGTCGGTCTTCTACTGCGTGGCGAACATGCCCGGTGCCGTCCCGCACACCTCGACGTACGCGCTGACGAACGCGACCCTGCCGTACGTGGTGCGCCTGGCGGACGCCGGCTGGCGCGCGGCGCTGGCCGCGGACGACGCCCTGGCGCGCGGGCTGTCCGCCCACGCCGGGCAGCTGACCAGCGCCGAGGTCGCCGCCGCGCACGACCTGCCGTCCGTGCCCGTCGCGCAGGTCCTCGCGGGCTGAGCCGGCCCGGGGCCCGGCCCTCGCCGGTGCGGCGGGGGTCAAGGCGGTGCGGTGAGGCGTCGATGCAGCGACGTGCGACCCGCCGGCCTCCGCCCGCCCTGGCGCGCGCTGCTCGCCGTCGGCGCGGTGGCCGCGCTGGGGTGCGTGCTGCTGCCCGTGGGGACGCTGCGCGACGGCGTGTACGCCCTCGTCTCCTGGGGTTGCGTCGCCGCGGTGGTGGTGGGGGTCCGCCGGCACCGGCCGCGGCACGCCGGCGCGTGGTGGTGCGTCGCCGCCGGAGTCGCCTCCTGGGCGGCGGGGGACCTGGTGTGGGTCGTCGTGGCCGAGGTGCTCCACCGGGACCCGTTCCCGTCCGTCGCCGACGTCTTCTACCTGCTCACCTACCCGTTGCTGGCCTGGGGCGCGTGGCGGTTCGTGCGCGCCCGCGGCGGTGCGCGGGACCGGGACGGCCTGATCGACAGCGCCATCTTCACCGTCGGGTTCGGCCTGCTGATGTGGGTCTTCCTGGTGCGGCCCGCGCTGGGCGACGTCCTGGCGACGCCGGCCGCCCGGGTGGTGGCGGCCGCCTACCCGGTCGGCGACGTGCTGCTGCTGGCCCTGCTGGTGCGCCTGCTCACCACCCGCGGGGCGCGCAACGCCTCGTTCGGGCTGCTGGCGGCCGCGGCGGGCCTGACCCTGCTCGCGGACTGCGCGTTCCAGCTGCTCTCGCTGAACGGCGGAGACGGTGAGCGCGTGCTGGACGGGGTGTGGCTGGCGGCCTACACCTGCTACGGGGCTGCGGCGCTGCACCCCTCGATGCGCCGGACGACCGACCGGCAGCCCGCCACCGGTGTCACCGTCGGGCGCGGCCGGCTGGCGGCGCTGACGGCGGCCAGCCTGCTGTCCCCGGTGACCCTGATGCTCCAGCTCGCGCTGGGGCTGCGCCTGACGGGGTGGGCCGTGGCGTGCAGCTCGGTGGCGCTGTTCCTGCTCGTCGTCTGGCGCATGTCCGGCCTCGTCGCCCACCTGCAGCGGCAGGCGGTGCAGCTGACCGCGCTGGCCCGCACGGACGCCCTGACGGGGCTGGCCAACCGGCGCAGCGGCGATGCCGAGCTGGCGCGGATGCGGGCGCGGGCCCGCGAGGACGGCACCCCGCTGTGCCTGGCGGTGCTGGACCTGGACCGCTTCAAGGCCTTCAACGACACCTTCGGCCACCAGGCCGGTGATCAGCTGCTCCTGCAGGCGTCGGCGGCGTGGAGCCGGGAGCTGGACGGCAGCGGGGCGGTGCTGGTCCGCTGGGGCGGGGAGGAGTTCACCGTCCTGCTGCCCGGGCAGGACCTGGACCCCGCCCGGGCGCTCGTCGAGCGCCTCTGCGCGGTGACGCCCGCGGGGCAGACGTTCTCCGCCGGCGTGGCCCGCTGGGACGGGGCCGAGAGCGGTGACGAGCTCACGGCCCGCGCCGACGAGGCCCTGTACCGGGCCAAGGCCGCCGGCCGTGCGCGCGTGCTGCTCGCCGCGGACCCCGCGCACCGGGCCCCGCCCGGCCCGCTGCCCTGACCCGTCCGGGTGACGGGGGCCGTTGAACGCTGGACTTCCTCGGTCCGCGTGCCGATCCACCTGGTGCGACGTCGTCGAGCGAACGGCGGGCGGAGCACCGAGGAGTGGAGTCGACGTGGTGAGCACCGGGGACGGTCAGGGGCGCAGGGGCGTGCGGGGCAGGTTCGCGGACCTGCCGGTCGCGACCAAGGTGCTCACCGCCGTGGCAGCGGCGGGGGTCGCGATGGGCGTGTCCGGCGCCGTCGGCGTCAGCGCACTGGCGCGGGTCGACGACGCCGGCGGCGGCATCTACGAGCGCAACTTCGTGCCGGCCACGCAGCTCGCGACCATCGACGGCGACGTCAGCGACCTGCGCACCGCCGTCCTGGAGGACGCGCTGGCCCTGGACCCCGCCGAGCGGGCGCGGCACGAGCAGGAGATCGACGACCTCTTCGAGGACGCCGACGAGTCCTGGAGCGCCTACACCGCCCTCAGCGGCACCGCGGAGCAGGAGCGGGCCCGCGCCGGGTTCGAGGACGCCTACGCGGCGTTCCGCGAGGTGCTGGAGCGCGAGATGCTGCCCGCCATCGCGGCCGGCGACACCGCGCGCGTCGTGCAGGTCGAGCAGGACCGCCTGGACCCGACCTTCGAGGAGGTCAGCGCCGCCCTGAGCACCCTGGACGGGATCGAGGACGCCCAGGCCGCCGCCGCGGCCGAGGAGGCGGAGGCCGTCCACCTGTCCGCGCGCAACTCCCTCGTGGCTGCGATCCTCGTCGGCCTCGTCGCCGCGGTGACCCTCGCCGTGCTGATCGCCCGGTCGCTGTCGCGGGCCCTGGCCAAGACGGTCGTGGTCATCGAGGGCCTGGCCGAGGGGCGCCTGGACCAGCGCGTGGACCACCACAGCGCTGATGAGGTCGGCCGCCTCGCGGCGGCCACCAACGTCTCCATCGACAGGCTCGCCGGGGTCGTGCGCTCGATCGGTGAGGACGCCACGTCGCTGGCCGCCGCGTCGGAGGAGCTCACCGTCGTCGCCGGTCAGCTCTCCTCCGGTGCCCAGGAGTCGGCGGGGCAGTCGCAGGTGGTCTCCGCGGCCACCGAGGAGATCAGCACCTCGATCTCCACGGTGGCCGCTGCGGGGGACGAGATGGCCGCGGCGATCCGCGAGATCGCCTCCTCCACGGCCGAGGCTTCTTCCGTGGCGTCCGCGGCAGTGACCAGCGCCGGGGAGGCCTCGGCGATCCTGGAGCGGCTGTCCGCCTCGTCCCGCGAGATCGGTGACGTGGTCAAGCTGATCACCTCGATCGCGGAGCAGACGAACCTGCTGGCGCTGAACGCGACCATCGAGGCGGCTCGGGCCGGGGAGATGGGCAAGGGCTTCGCGGTGGTGGCCGGCGAGGTCAAGGAGCTGGCGCAGCAGACCGCTCGGGCGACGGAGGAGATCACCGGTCGGGTCAGTGCGACGCAGACCGACGCGGCGGCCGCGGCCAGCGCGATCGGCGGCATCAGCGAGGTCATCGCCCGCATCGACGCGTTGCAGGCCACCATCGCCGCGGCGGTGGAGGAGCAGTCCGCCACGACCGCGGAGATGGTCCGCAACGTGGGCGAGGTGTCCACCGGCTCCCAGGAGATCGCCGCGAACATCTCCGGCATCGCCGCGGCCGCCGCGCAGACCAGCACCAGCGCCGAGCACACCGAGACCACCGCGGCGGACGTCTCCCGCACCGCCGCCCGGCTCGAGCAGCTCGTCGGCACCTTCCGCTGCTGAAAGCCCGGGGCTGAGACCCCCGTGGGCTGGAACCCCCGGTCCCCGGGGGTTTCAGCCCTCGCGCATCTCCACCACGAGGGAGTCCACGACGTCCACCAGCGGCCGTTCCGAGCCCGCCCGCTGCGCCGCCGCGAACGCCGCCCGCTGGCGCTGGTAGCTGGCGCCGCGGCGCGGGATCCGCTCGACCAGCCGCAGGTCGTCCTCGCAGCCCAGCCGCCTGGCCACCGGTTCCAGCCGGGTCAGCCAGTCGTCCAGGTCGTCGGTGACGAGGCGCTCGCGGCCGGCGGCGTCCACGATGATCTCGGCGTCCAGGCCGTAGCGCGCCGAGCGCCACTTGTTCTCCTGCACGTGCCACGGCGGCATCGTCGGCGGTTCGCGGCCCGCTTCGAGCTCCGCGTCCAGGTGCACCACCAGGCAGTGCACGAGCGCGGTCAACGCCCGCAGCTCCCACAGCGTCGGCGTCCCGTCGCACACCCGCACCTCGATGGTGCCCAGCTTCGGGGATGGCCGGACGTCCCAGCGCACGTCGGACAGGCCGTCGATGACGCCGGTGACGAGCATGTCGTCGACGTACCCCTCGAACTCGCTCCACGCCCCGAACTGGAACGGCAGCCCGGCGGTGGGCAGCTGCTGGAACATCTGCGAGCGGTTGCTGGCGAACCCGGTGTCGTGCCCGGCCCAGTACGGCGAGGACGCCGACAGCGCCTGCAGGTGCGGGTAGTGGTTCAGCAGGGAGTTCAGGATCGGCAGCACCTTGTGCACGGAGTCCACCCCGACGTGGACGTGCACGCCCCAGATCAGCAGCTGCCGCCCCCACCACTGGGTGCGCTCCAGGAGCTCGACGTACCGCGGGTCGTCGGAGACCAGCTGGTTGTCGAACACGCCGAACGGGTGGGTGCCGGAGCACACGACGTCCAGGCCCATCGCGTCGGTCACGCGGCGGATCGCCGACAGCGACGTCGACAGGTCCTCGGCGGCCTCGGCGACGGTGTCGCACACCCCGGTGACGATCTCCAGGGTGTTGCGCAGCAGTTCCTTGGTGACGCGCGGCCCGCCGGCGTGCTCGGGCAGGTCCACGGCCTCCATGACCTCCGCCGCCGCCGACGTCAGGTCGCGGGTGCGGCGGTCGACGAGCACCACCTCCCACTCCACGCCCAGCGTGGGGCGCGGTGAGGCGTTGAAGTCGATCCGCGTCGCCCGTCCCACCGCCCGATCACACCACAACGACCCGTGGTGCGCGCGCCGCTGCCTGCGTACCGTCCCGGTCGTGAGCACACGCGAACGTGAGACCGACGTCGTCGTCATCGGGGCCGGGGCGGTGGGCGAGAACGTCGCCGACCGGGCCGGGCGCACCGGTCTGGAGGTCGTGGTCGTCGAGGACGAGCTGGTGGGGGGCGAGTGCTCCTACTGGGCGTGCATGCCCAGCAAGGCGCTGCTGCTGCCCGGGCACGCGCTGGCCGCCGCGCGGCGTCTGCCGGGAGCCGCGGGCGCCGTCACCGGTGGCCTGGACACCGCAGCGGTGCTGCGCCGGCGCACGAGCTTCACCAGCGGCTGGGACGACTCCTCGCAGGCGCAGTGGCTGGACTCCGCCGGGCTGGGCCTGCTGCGCGGGCGCGCCCGCCTGACCGGCCCGCGCCGCGTGGAGGTCGCCGGCGAGGACGGCACCACCGCCCTGACCGCCCGCCGCGCGGTGGTGCTGGCCACCGGGTCGGTGCCGGTGCTGCCGGACGTGCCGGGCCTGGCGGCCGCGAACCCGTGGACGAGCCGGGAGGCCACCAGCGCCGACGAGGTGCCCGGGCGCCTGGCCGTCGTCGGCGGCGGCACGGTCGCGGTGGAGCTGGCGCAGGCGTACGCGCGGCTGGGCTCGCGGGTGACGCTGCTGGTGCGCTCGCGGCTGCTGGGCAAGGAGGAGGACTTCGCCGGCGAGCTCGTCGCGGACGCGCTGCGCGCCGACGGGGTGGACGTGCGCCTGGGCGTCTCCCCGACCTCGGTCGAGCGCCCGAGCACCGGCGGGGAGGTCACCGTCGCGCTGGACGACGGCTCGCGCGTGGTGGCCGACGAGCTGCTGGTGACCACCGGCCGGCGCCCCGCCACGGAGGGGATCGGGCTGGAGGTGGTGGGCCTGGAGGACGGCGGCGGGCTGGACGTGGACGACACCGGTCTCGTGGCCGGCGTCGAGGGCGAGTGGCTGCACGCCGTGGGCGACGTCTCGGGCCGGGTGCAGCTGACCCACCAGGGCAAGTACGAGGCGCGCGCCGTGGGCGACGCGATCGCGGCCCGCGCACGCGGCGAGCTGGGCCGCGAGGCGCCGGCCTGGTCCCGGTACGCCGCCACCGCCACGCGCGTGGCGACCCCGCAGGTGACGTTCACCGACCCGGAGGTCGCCTCGGTGGGCCTGCGAGCCGCCGAAGCCCGCGAGCGGGGCCTGGACGTGCGGGTCGTGGACTACGACGTCGCGGGCGTCGCCGGCGCCTCCTTGCTGGCGGACGGGTACACCGGCGGGGCTCGCCTCGTCGTGGACGAGCGCCGCCACGTCGTGGTGGGTGCGACGTTCGTCGGCCAGGGCGTCGCGGAACTGCTGCACTCGGCGACGGTGGCGATCGTGGGGGAGGTGCCGCTGGAACGGCTGTGGCACGCGGTGCCCAGCTACCCCACGGTCAGCGAGGTGTGGCTGCGCCTGCTGGAGACCTACGGCCTCTGACCCCCGCGGTCCCCCCACCCCCGCCCCTGCCCCACCCTCCCCGCGGGGGGGGGGGGGGGGGGGGGGGGGGGGGGGCGGGGGGGGGGGCGGGGGGGGGGGGGGGGGGGGGGGGGGGGGGGGGGGGGGGGGGGGGGGGGGGGGGGGGGGGGGGGGGGGGGGGGGGGGGGGGGGGGGG
>NZ_JBKBCT010000082.1:0-16754 GCF_050871525.1 Kineococcus auxinigenes
CCCCCCCCCCCCCCCCCCCCCCCCCCCCCCCCCCCCCCCCCCCCCCCCCCCCCCCCCCCCCCCCCCCCCCCCCCCCCCCCCCCCCCCCCCCCCCCCCCGTGCGGGCGCTCAGGTGCGGTGGTGCACCCGGTCAGCGCTCGATGCGCCCAGCGCATCGGCGCCACCGGGCGCACCACCGCACCGGGACACGGTGCACCTTCCGGACACCCGTGAACCGTCTGAGGGCGCACGCCGTGGTGGGCTCGTGCCCCCCAGGGAGCGAGCCCACCACAGCGTGCGCCGGGCACCTGCAGTCAGCGTTTGCAGTCAGCGGCCGTCGCGTCCGTAGCGCTCGTGCGCGGCCTGCTTGGAGGTGCGCAGCACCGCCCCCACCTCCGCCCAGCTGGCCCCCTGCGCCCGCAGCTCGCCGACCACCGCCGCCGGCAACCGCTCGAGCAACTCGCGCAGCACCAGCAAGTCGTCGGGCAGGTAGCCATCCGCGTCGTCGGTGACGTCACGCGCCTGCGCCAACGCACGCTGCGCGTCCCAACGCCGCGCCAGATCCGCCGCCGAGCCCACCAGCTCATCCAGCACCCAGCGCACCTCACCGACACCCCCACTCACGCCCGCACTCGTACCCGCGGCTGTGTCCGCTCGCACCACCCCATCCGCCATGTCGTCAAGACTCCTTGACGGCTCAGCAAGCCGTCAAGGCACCCTGACGACACGCGGAAACACCACCACCAGCGCACCCGACTTTCCGCGATCGCCCGCACACCACGACGCCCCCTCTGCCGGTGCGCCCAGCGCGCCGGCGCAGCCCGCCAGGGCTGCAGCGCGTGCGGCGCCCCAGCGCCGCACGCGCGCCCACTGCAGCGCCGCTGTGGTAGGCGCAGTCGTTGTTGTGGTCGTGGTCGTCACCACGCCGGGGTCGGCGATGCACCGTCACCTGAGCGGGCCGCCCGAACACCGGCGTGGCGGTGGTCGAACGCGGCGTGCGGCGCCGTCGCGCTGGGCGCGCCAGCGCCGCACGGGCGACCGCGTAGACCAGCACCGCCAGAAACGAGCTCGCAGCACCAACTGGCCGCGTCCGCCCACCGTGGCGGCAGCAGCCCGCACGACGTCACCGCCCACACCACCGACAACCTGCCGCAACACTCACGCGGCGCCTGATCGGTCACACCTCTTGCACTACGCGTGCCTGCCCAGAGCAGCGCTCAACACCCGTACGCAGCGCCGCGCACCCGCACGGCAACGGCCCCCGCCCGGAGGACCCTCCGCGTCACGAATGCGGCGTAGCCAGGCGACGCAGCGCGCTCTCCTGGATCTTCACAGCGAGCAGCTTCACGTCCCTGTAGAAGCGGATGCTGGCGAGGATCTCCTCCATCGCGTCGCCACGCTTGGCGGCCTCCAGAAGAGGCCCGTTGATCTCGTCGGCCTGGCGCAGCTGGTGAGCGACCATCTGCAGCACCATCGGCCGCAGCTCGGGGTCGGTGACGATGAGCCGGCACCGCACGAGCACGCGCTGTAGCTCACGCACCGACTCCCGCAAGGCTTTGCCCGAGTCGGTGTCGACGTACTCCAGGACGTCGTCGAAGGTGCCCTTGCCCATGAGGAGCGAGGCCATCTCCGCCTGGGGTGCCCAGTGCTCGACGGCATCGATGAGCTCGATCAAGACGTCGCGCTGCTCCAGACGTCGCTCGTTGAGCTGGTCCTGCTGGCGCTGCTCCCGGGTGAAGCGCCGAGTCAAGAAGACGCTGCTGAGGCCGGCGCCCAGACCGAGGAGACCGGCGAGCAGAGCGGAGAGGATCGGCGCCCACCAGGGCATCAGCAGGACCTACGGCAAGGGGTGTCACGCACTCCCTCACGATGGCAGCGGGTGGGCTGGAGTAGCGGATTCCGCACGGTCTGGACGGAACTACCTGATTTGGCTAGCCCTGATTGAGCCACTCGAAGAAAGTTGGGGAGCCGTCGGCGTGTCCGGGCAACGGTCGGCGATCTTGCTGCCACGGTGTGCGCCATGCCAGGGAAGGCCGCACAGCTGGATGCGCAGGGTTGGACCGCTGCGTGGTCCCCACGACGTCCCCTGGCCACCGACGACCTCACCCGCGGCTGCTGGCGCCAGAGCCGCCCTGACGCCCTGGCCCGCCGCTACCTGGAGCACTCCCCCAAGGCGCTGCTGTCGATGCTCGTCGTCGACGTCGACCACCCCGACACCCTGCTGCGGGCCATCAGCCGCCCCCTGGAGCACCCCGAGCCCTCCTGGGTCGCCGAGGGCGTCAGCGGCCGCGGGCACGTCGGCTGGGTGCTCTCGGCCCCCGTGTGCCGCACCGACGCCGCCCGCACCGCCCCCCTGGCCCTGGCCGCCCGCGTGCAAGAGGGCCTTCGCCGGGCCCTGGACGGTGACGCCGGCTACGCCGGGCTGCTGACGAAGAACCCCACCCACGAGAGCTGGCACCCCTACTGGGGCCGCGCGCAGCCCTACGAGCTGCGTGAGCTCGCCGAGGGCCTGGGCACCCTGCTGCCGCGCTCCTTGCCCAAGCACGCCCGCGAACAGAGCGGACTGGGCCGCAACCACCACCTCTTCGAGGCGCTGCGCACCTGGGCCTACCCGGCGCGCTACCGCTACGACGACCGCCAGGAGTGGGAGCAGACCGTCACCGCGGTGGCGATCAACATCAACACCGAGTTCGCCGTGCCTCTGCCGCAGCCCGAGGTCGGGCACACCGCGCAGTCCGTGGCGCGCTGGGTCTGGCGCAACCTCTCCCGCGAGGGCCTGGTGCGTGTACAGACCGCCCGCGGCCTGAAGCGCGCTGCCCAGCCCAGCGCCTCAACTGCCCGAAGCAAGGCTGGCAAGAGCAGCACACCCGCTCAGACGGAGGCACGCCGCCGCAACGCCGCTAAGGCATCCTTGACTCGTCGGAAGGTGACGGCAGAGCAGATGGCGGAGGTCGTGCTGTGAGTGCTCAGCGACCGGCGCGTCGGAAGATGACCGCTCGAGAAGCCGCTGCCCACTTCGGCGTCTCCCCCGCGACCGTCAAGCGCCTGGTGGCGGAGCCGCGCGAGGACTTCCTCGCCCGGGCCAAGGCCCGCCGCGACCGCGCCGTGGAGCTGCGCGCCCAGGGCCTGAAGCACCGCGAGATCGCCGCGGAGATGGACGTGCCCATCGGCACCGTCGGCCGCCTACTGCACGAGGCCAAGAAGCTGGCCGCATCCCAGGACACCGAGCACTCTGCGGTCTAGCCAGCGCTCAGCCAACGTCTACCCAATGGCTACCAATTTGGTAGCCATTGGGTAGACGTTGGCTAGAACCCGTGGCTCTTCAGTTCCGCGTCCAGGGCCCGCTCGATCAGCCGCCCCTGCGGGATGCGAGTGGCCTGCGCACACGCGACCAGCCGCTCGTACAGGTCCGTGGGGATGCGGGCCCCCAGCTGCTTGCCGCGGCGCGGGATGCGCGTGGGTGCCTGCCCGGTGGCCGGCTGCTGGCCGGGCTGCTCGGCGAAGGGCCGACCGTTGTCCGGCGCCGGGGTGAGCATCGGCGCCGGCTCGGGCGCCGGGGGAGCGGCCTGCGGCAGGCGGGTGGCGGGCTTGGGCATCAGGAGACCTCCTCGGACGGGCGGACGCCGGCGACGTGCAGGACGTGCTCGGCCAGCTGGCGGTAGACGTCGGCGACCTCCCGGCCGGCGGCGCCGAAGGCGCGCACGGGAGCGTGGGCGCCCTCTGCCTGGCGCACCACCGCCCGCCGCGGCACCGGGGCCAGCACGTCGGGGTACGAGGAGCGCAGGAAGTCCAGCAGCTCGCCCTGACGGGCCTCGCGCGCCAGCGCGGTGGGCAGCACCCCCAACAGCGCCGGGGCGGCGCCACCGCGGGCGGCGCGCACCTGCGCGAGGACCTCCAAGGTGCGCGGGATGCCCTCCAGGGCGTTGTCGGCCGCCTCGCTGGCCACCACCACCGCATCGGCGGCGTGCATCGCGGCCAGGAACAGCCCGCCCAAGCTGGGCCCACAGTCGAGCACCACCAGGTCCAGCGGGCCCGGTGGCTCCTGCAGGCCCACCGCCAGGCGCTGGGCTGCGCCGGGGAAGGTCTCACCGTTGCGGGCGGCGAGGTCCTGGTTGGCCGGCGCCACCCGCAGCTGCGGCGACCAGTGCTGCCCGGCGGGCACCGCGACCTGGTGCACGGTGCCGGCCTGCACCGGGGCGCCGGCGCGCTCCTGTGCGGCGTACAGGGCGTCGGAGACGGTCAGCTGCTGCGGCTTGCCGAAGGCGTTGCCGTCGAAGACGCGGGCGGTGGCGTCGGTCAGGGCGGTGGCGTTGCCCTGCTGATCCAGGTCCACCAGCAGCACGTGCGCGCCCAGCTCAGCGGCGGCGTCGGCGAGGTTGGCCGCCGTCGTCGTCTTCGCCACCCCGCCCTTCTGGTTGGCGATCGCGAGGGTGAACACGGGCGAGCTCCTCATCGGCGATAGGTAGATGGGGACTAGCCACGGCCTACCAGTGGCTACCCGGTGTCTACCAGAGGGTCGGTGCCCGCGAAGGGAGCCACGCCGTCGCGGGCTCACGAGCCCGCGATGCTACGGGGTGCCGACCTCCACGGTGCGCCCCATGACCGCCCCGCTCCCTTTTCCAGCACCGACCGCCGAGACCGCCGGCATGACGAACACGACCTGCCCGAGCCCACCGACCACCTGCCTGATCCCTGCACCGGGCACCTCGCCCACCCTGCCGCCCGGAACCGGCTCGGCCGTACTGCTGCCGTCCACGCCTGCAGCGGCCGCGCCGGATGCGGTCGATGCCTTCGTCGCCGCGTGGGTGACCGTCACCGCCCTGGGCGTCATCGCCGTAGTGCTGCTGATCTGGCGGCTGACGCCGGTGCTGCAGACGGTCGCCGCGAAGGACCCGAAGCAGCTGCCGGCGACCATCTGCGCGATCGGCGGGCTCTTGGGGCGCCACCGGCGGTGAGGTCGCCGCCGCTGCCGACGCATGGGCCGGTCGTCACCGCGGCGACCAGCGACGCCGGTACGGTCCGACGATGGGCATGAACTCCAAGGCCAAGCGCGACGCGAAGGCCAAGGCGAAGGCGAAGCAGCAGCGCGCCGGGCAGCAGGGCTTCGGCCGCTCCAGCTTCTCCGCCATGGGTGACCCCTTCGGCGATCCCTTCGGTGGCGGCTTCGCCCCGGCCACCGGTGTGCCCGGGGCCCTCTTCCGCCGCTCGTGCTCGGAGTGCGGCTCCGAGGAGCTGGACTGGATGAGCGCCGGCGAGCTGGCCCAGCGGGTACGCGAGGAGCAGAAGCCGCGGGTGCAGGAGGGCATCGACTTCCTCGGCGCGGCCTCGGAGGCATGGTTGTGCGGCAAGTGCGGCAACTTCGGGCTGATGAGCTGACGCTCTCCAAGGCCCGGCCTTGTCGGTCTCTGCTGTCACGATGACGTGGCAGCACTGAAGCTGCCGAGAGGAGTGAGCCATGGCCAAGGGCGACATCCACACCAGCAAGCAGGGCGACCGCTGGGTGAACAAGGCAGAGGGCAACCAGCGCGCATCGAGCAGCGCGCCCACCAAGGCGCAGGCCCAGGCGGACGGGCGGCGCATGGCAATCGACCGGGGTGTCGAGCACGTCGTGCACCGCGAGAACGGCCAGATCGGGGAACGCAACACCTACCCGCGCAGCCGCGACCCCCGCTCGTCGAAGGGCTGAGGACAGAGACGGGCGCACCGCAGACCACGGCGGTGTGCCCGTCTCACATCGGACCGGTTGTGAGACGCGGTAGGGGAGTGGCCTCAGTGCTCCGACACGCCGTCTCACAACCCATGACCGACGCGGGAAGGCGGGGAGGCCACGGCGTGAGCCGCGACCTCCCCGCCCGGTAGTGCGGAGAGAAGCCGCCGTTATCGACTGAGCCGGAGGTGGGCAAAGCTCACCTTTCGACTCCTCCTGGCCAAGCTCAGCTGAGCTTGCGCTGGACCAGGTCGTCGTCAAGCTGCTCCCACTTGCCGTCGACGAAGGTCTTGAAGTCGTTCAGGACGTTGACCTGGCCGTCGTAGGCGCGCAGGACGACCTCCAGGATCGTGGCGCGACCGCGGGCAAGGCCCTTGTCCTTCTGCAGGTCCTCCTTGCTGGGCTTGATCCACCGCCCGTTCGCGCCACGGACGGCACGCTCGGTCTGCACGTGGTCCAGCACGGAGGTCTCGTAGAACCGGCCGGCGTTCATCAGCAGGCCGTGACGGGCCCAGTCCCGGGGGACCAGGAGCAGCTCCTTGCCATTCACTACGGGCAGCTCGACCTGGGCGGTGGTCCACTGCAGGCCGGCGGGGTCCCAGACCTGCCGGGTGACCTTCCTGGTCGTGTGCGGTGCGGTGGTGAACTGCGGGTACTGAGCGACCACGTCGGCGGTGAACCTGGCCAGCGGCTCGAAGACGATGCGCGTGGTCAGGTCGGAGGTGATGTCCGTGCCGACCCCCTCGACGAACAGCGGGATGTCTTCCAGCTGAGTGAGGATGCCGACCCTGACCAGCACGTTGATGTCGTCCCTCAGCGACTGGTAGATCCCCGCCCCGACGTCCTTGGCGCCTCCGTGCCCCTGGAAGCCGGCGGCGGCCAGGCCGAGGCGGGTCTCCCACGGCTCCTCGAAGTGCTGCAGGAGGTCCAGGCCACGGGCCTGGTCGGTGGGACGCTGGCTGATCACGCAGCGGGCGACCTCGCGGAAGAAGGTCTCCATGCAGTGCACCGCCCCTGCCGCGAACGGCTGGGGCGAGCGGGCGAGGCGGATTGCGTGCGGGTCGAGGAACATCGGCTTGTCGACGTCGACGTCGACGTCGAGGAACGGCACCCGAGGAACGACGGGGATGCCGTAGTGGTCGGTGACGTGCTTGCTGGCCCTGCTGGGCATGGTGGATCTCCTGGGCATCGCGATGAGGCGCGGCGCACACGGGGACCCGACATGGGTCGGGTCCCCGGCGAGTAGAGTTCCAACCGCCCTGAGAAGCAGCTCGAGCCCCGTCCCGCAACGCCGAGACGGGGCTCGACGCTTGTGTGACGCACCTCGCACAGTACTAGAAAGATCACCAAGACACCTACGGACACGCCCATCGAATCGCAAGATGTTGTGTCCTGATGGCGTGCGTGTCCCACATCTAGTGGGTTGCGCCCTCTTCATCAGGGGCGTCTGCTAGCTGCAACGACCGGGCCGATGCCGTGCCCGCGAGTCGTTGTGCTCACGATCCATAAGGGTAGTAGTCGCCTCCGACACTGGCGGGGCGGCGGATCACAGCTCAGCGGCTTGCCGGCCCCCGCCCGCGAGGTCTTGGTGCCTGTTCTGGGGGCTATGCGGTCGCGGCTAGCGGACTCCCTCGCCGTCGCTCTCTCCGTGCGTCAAGGAAGCGGCCAGGAGGTAGTTGGGGGAGCGGTCGAGGCTGTGCCGGGAGCGGTCGTAGCGCCGGGTGGTGCGCGGGTCGGCGTGGCCCATGGCGTCCTGCACGTCCTGCAGGGCGGCGCCCAGACGCAGGTTCTCGGTGGCGTAGGAGTGGCGTAGGCTGTGCGGGGTGACGCCGGCAGGCAGGCCGGCGGTTCGGCAGAGCCGGTCGAACTGCTGCTTGGCGCTGATGTACGGGTAGCGTCGCTCCCCTCCGGCGGCGAGGAAGAGCGGTCCGCTGGTGCGCTCTGCGAGGTAGTCCTCCAGCGCCCGCACGACCGGGGGCGGCAGCGGCACCCGGGCGCTCTTGCCGCCCTTGCGGGTGATCTTCAGCACGCGGTGGCCGTGGTCGTGGCCGAAGTCGCGCACGTCGGCGCCCAGGGCCTCGGAGATGCGCAGCCCGCAGAAAATCAGCAGCGCGGCCAGCGCCGCTGAGCGCGGGGAGTGCTCGCCGGCCGCGCGCAGCAGGCGGCGCAGCTGCTCGGCTGTCAGTCCCACGGCTTGGCTCTCATCGCTGACGCGCGGTCGGCGCACCGAGGCGACGGGGGAGTGGGTCAAGAGCTCGGCGTCGTGGATGGCGTAGTCGTAGAAGCGCGAGAGCGCGGACAGGCGCCGGGCGATGGTGGCCGCGGAGGCGGGTCGGGCGGTGCGGGCCTGGGGCTGGCTGCTCAGGTGCCGGACCCAGGCGTCGACGTGGAAGCGCTGCGCGGCCAGGGGGTGCACGCCCAGCTGCTCGCACCACGCCGCCCAGGCTTGGATGTCGCGGCGGTAGGCGGTCTGGGTGTGCCCGCCGTAGCTGAGCAGCCAAGCCGCGGCCAGGCGGTGGAAGGGGTCATCGCTGGAGGAACCGGGCAGCCGGTCCAGCGGCGCCGGGCGCACCGGGGGTGCCGCCGCGGCGATCGGCGCAGGGGCCGGCACGAGGTCAGGGGTCACTCGAGGCCTCCGAGGACGGTGCCGGCGAAGGTGAGGACGAGGCTGACGTAGATCCACGCCAGCCCGCGGTGCGCATCAGCTCGCTGAGACTCATCGAGCCCGGTGATCGACTGCCGCAGCCGCCGCTCAGCGTCCTGACGGTCCACGCCCTGTTGATCACGCAGGGCGTTCAGGTGCCCGTAGACGCCGTCGAGCTGCTCGGTGAGCAGCGCCAGCCACTCCCGGTCGGTGACCGTGTCGGGGTCGATGGGACGAGGGCCCACCTTGATGCTGAAGCTGCTGGTCAGCGTGGCGGTCCCGGACAGCTGCACGTTGGCGGTCCGCACGACGGGGCGGCGACGCAGGCGGGCCCAGGTGTCCTCGATGCTTCGGCGGGTCCACAGCCGCACGCGACCACCGCGCCCGCGCAACCAGCGGATCGAGCGCGAGGTCGCACCTGCCAGGCTCTGGCGAACCTCGTGCACCCCCCAAGCGCCGGCGAGCAAGCCGAGCACCTGCAGCAAGGTGGCGACAAGCGTCACGGCGTCATGGCCCTCGAAGGGATCACACCGCCACCTTACCTATAGATAACTTCCTTTATCTACGGGTCGGTGTTGGCCTCCAGGAAGCCATCTACTTCAGGCATGAGCGGTCACCCGGTGCGCCGGCACGGCCGGCGCGGCAGTGATTGCGGCCACGACGGCGATGCCCAGAGGAACGACGGCGGCCAGCACCACGGTGCTGGTGTAGCCGCCGGTAATGGCGTGCCCGGCGGCCAGCAGCAGCGGCCCGAAGGCGGTGGAGGCCACGCTCAGGGCGGTGACCAGCCCGCGGATGGAGCCCAGGTGCTCGGTGCCGAAGTACCGGGCGTACGCGGCGGCCTCGATGGCCCGCAGCGCCCCGCTGGCCGCACCCAGCAGCACCCCGTACCCGATCGCCCGCAGACCCGGGGCGACGAGCGGGACGGCCAGCAGGCTGGCGGCCAGCAGCAGCATCGAGGCGCTCACGCACCACTTCGGTGCGATGTGGTCGGCCAGGGCGCCGATGCCCAAGGTGGCGGCCAGTCCTGCCACGGTCTGCGGCACGAAGTTCGCCGCGGCCTGCGCGGCGCTGAGCCCCTGCTCACCCAGCAGCGAGATCTGGTGGAAGTTCAGCGCCGTCGTCAGCATCCCGGAGGCGGCCAGCCCTGCGGCGATCGCCCAGAACATGCGCGTGCGCACCGCTTCGGCACGCGTCCACGAGCGCGGCGGGTCAGCGGCCACAGCGGGCGAAGCGCCAGCGGAAGCCCCGCCCGAAGGGACACCGGCGGTGTCTTCTCCTGCCCCCGGGGCCGTGCCGGCGACTGCTTGCTGGTGCGGCCGCGGCTCCTGGGCGCTGCGTTGGCCAGGAGCCCGAAAGACCAGCAGGGCCAGGGGTAGCACGATGAGCCAGACCGCGAGGGCCTCGATGCGCCACGTCGCCGCTGTGCCGTGGGCAGCGATCAGGCGCTCGAGCAGCACCGGGGCCAGGGAGATGCCGCCTGTGCCGACCGCGGAGGTCACCCCCAGCGCCAGCCCGCGCCGGCGGGTGACGTGCACGGCGACCGCCGTGGTGGCCGCCAGCCCCAGCGCTCCCTGTCCGGCCATCCGGATGCCGGCGAACCCGGCCGTAAGACCCACCAGGCCGTCGACGAAGCTCATCGCGAAGAGCACGGCGCCGAAGGCGAGCCCCACCACGGCCATCACCGGGCCCACGCCGTGGCGGTCCAGGAGACGGCCCACCAGCGGCAGTGCCAGGGCCCCCGAGAGCGTGCCGATCAGGTAAGCGGTGGAGACGGCGGTGCGGGAGGTGCCCAGCTCGGCGATGAGCGGGTCGATGAACGCTGAGACGCCGGTGGTCTGCCCCGGTGCCGTCATCACCGTGGCGAGGGCCGCGGCTGCGACCACGAGCCACACGGGACGAGGACGCCACCGTCGGCGGCGCGAGAGCGCGGCCGGCACAGGGTGCGGGGCTGTGGTGCGTGCGGGTCTGCTGCCCGCGGGTGACGTCACGGTGGTGGGAGACCTCCAGCTCAGGTGGTGGCCGCCCGGGACCCCTGTGGGTGGGGGCAGGGTCCCGGGCGGCGTCGTGGGCGAGCGTGGTGCGCAGTGCGCCGCACGGTCGCAGGTCAGCAGCGGCCGGTCAGTGCCCGGTCAGTGCCCGGTCAGTGCCCGCCACCCAGGTGCCCGGCCAGGCGCTCGTAGCGCTGCGCGCTGGCCTGGTTCAGCCCGGTGATGGTGGCGTGCTTGCCCTTGGCCGCGTACTTGGTGGTGATCGCGTCCAGGGAGGCGACGGTGGAGGCGTCCCACACGTGGGCGTTCGACAGGTCGATGACCACCTCGTCGGGGTCCTCGGCATAGTCGAACTGGTAGACGAGGTCGTTGGAGGAGGCGAAGAAGAGGGAACCGTGCACCCGGTAGCGGCGCACCCGCCCGTCCTGCTCCAGCTCACCGGTGACGTCGACCAGGTGCGCCACGCGCCGGGCGAACAGCAGCGCGGCGACCAGCACGCCGACGACGACGCCGATGGCCAGGTTGTGGGTGGCCACCACGACGACCACCGTGGAGACCATCACGATCGTCTCGCTCTTAGGCATGCGGCGCAGCGTGTTCCACCGCACCGAGTGCCAGTCGAAGGTGCCGACCGCCACCATGATCATCACGGCGACCAGGGCGGCCATCGGGATGATCGCGACCACGTCGCCGAGGCCGACGACCAGGATCAGCAGGAACAGCCCCGCCAGGAACGTCGACAGGCGGGTACGGGCACCGGAGCGCACGTTGATCATCGTCTGGCCGATCATGGCGCATCCGCCCATGCCGCCGAAGAAACCGGTGATGACGTTCGCCGCGCCCTGCCCCCAGGACTCCCGGGTCTTGTGCGAGCGGGTGTCGGTGATGTCGTCGACCAGCTTGGCGGTCATCAGCGACTCCATCAGGCCCACCAGCGCCATCGCGAAGGCGTAGGGGGCGATGATGCGCAGCGTCTCGTACGTCAGCGGCACGTTCGGGAAGAACAGCGCGGGCAGCGAGTCCGGCAGGGTGCCCTCGTCGCCCACGTTCGGCACCAGCAGGCCGGTCGCGACGACCGCGACGGTGATTACGACGATGGCGATCAGGGGTGCGGGCACCACGGTGGTCAGCTTCGGCAGGAACACCATGATGGCGATCCCGGCGGCCACCAGCGGGTACACGATCCACGGCACGCCCTGCAGGTGCGGCAGCTGCGAGGTGAAAATCAGGATGGCCAGGGCGTTGACGAAGCCGACCATGACGCTGCGCGGGATGAACCGCATCAGCCGCGCCACGCCCAGCAGGCCCAGGACCACCTGGAAGGCGCCGGCCAGGATCACCGTGGCAATGAAGTAGTCCAAGCCGTACTGGCGCGCCACCGGCGCGATGACCAGGGCGATCGCCCCGGTGGCCGCGGAGATCATCGCCGGGCGCCCGCCCAGGAAGGCGATCGAGACGGCCATCGTGAACGAGGCGAAGAGCCCCACGCGCGGGTCGACCCCGGCGATGATGGAGAAGGAGATCGCCTCGGGGATCAGCGCCAGGGCGACGACCAGGCCGGCCAGGACCTCGGTGCGCAGCACCGTCGGGGAGGTCAGCCACGCCGGCCTGCTGAACCGGCCCGGCCGGCCCGGCTGTCGTGGAGCGTTCGAGGGTCCGCGCGGCGCGGGGACCGGTGCGGCCACCTGTTCGGGGTTGGTCAAGGAGCGCTTCCGTTCGTGCTCACGGGGCGCACCGCAGCGCACCCCTGGTGGCTGTTGCCTGTCGTCTCCACCAGGACGCGACGCTGCGCTGGTTCGTCATCGAGAAGGTCTGCTGAAGACCGGAGCGCCACGCGGGCGCATCGACGGTCGCACCGGACCAGCACGAACAACCCTAACGTAACGTCAAGGTTGCGTCCACGGGGTCGACCCATTCCGCCCGCACGGGTGGTCATGCGCTCTTCCCGGCCAACACTGCCGTTACGTGAGGGTACTGTCCCGAGCGGGGGACGAGCAGGGCCGATGGGCACCGCAGGGGGAGATGTGACCAGCGCTCACGAGGATGCCCACGAGGCTTGCAGTGCCGACGGCGCGCCACCTGCCGCAGCGGCGCAGTCGCGGGTGGGGCGATTGCCGCGCCCACGCCGCGGTGCGGTGCGGCCACGGCCCTCGCTGGCCGAGGCCTTCGACCCGCGCGGCAACGCCTTGGACGTGCTGCGCCTGGCCTTGGCCGTCGTCGTGGCCCTCACCCACGCCACCCTGCTCGGTTTCGGGTGGCAGCCGGTGTGGGGCTCGGCGTACCTGGGGGATCTGGCCGTGGACGGCTTCTTCGTCCTCAGCGGCTTCCTCGTGGCCCGCAGCTACCTGCGCCTGGGCTCGCTGCGGCGCTACGCCTGGCACCGCTTCTTGCGGATCATGCCCGGGTTCTGGGTGTGCCTGCTCGTCGTCGCCGCCGTGGTCGCGCCGCTGGCCGCGCTCTTGTCCGGCCGCCCGGCGACCTCGGTGCTCACCGGGCAGGACACCGCCGTCAGCTATGTCGCTTCCAACGCGCTGCTGCGCATCAACCAGCTCGGTGTCGACGGCGTGGGCAACCCGGCCAACGCAGGCGATCCGTCCCTGGACGGGTCGTTGTGGAGCCTGTTCTATGAGGCGCTGTGCTACGGCGCCGTGGCCGCCCTGGGCGTGCTCGGTGTCCTGCACCGCCGGCGCTGGATGCTCGCCGCCCTGTGCGCGCTGCTGTGGGCGGCGACGATCGCCGGCGCGGCCGGGGTGGACGTCGGCTCACCGCTGGTACTGCGCCTGCTCTTCGTCTTCCTGCTCGGCTCGGCCGCGTTCCTCTTCGCCGAGCGCGTGCCCGTCAGCGCCGCCCTGGCGGGCGCGAGCCTGGTGCTGATCGCCGCCGGGCTGTACCTGCTGCCCGATCACCGCGCTCTGGCCGGACCCGCCTTCGCCTACCTGCTGCTGTGGGCGGTGGTGCGCCTGCCGCTGCGCCAGCGCCTGCGCTGGGACCTCTCCTACGGCCTCTACGTCTACCACTGGCCCATCTACCTGCTGCTGTCCCTGGCCGGCGCCAGTGCGTTCGGCGTGCTCGCCTTCACCGCACTGGGCCTGCTGATCGCCGCCGCGGCCGCCACCGCCTCCTGGCTACTCGTGGAAGCACCCGCACTACGGGCCAAGGACGCCGCCTGGGTGCAGTTGCCCCTGCCGCGCGCAACAGCTCTGACGGCCCGCCGTCGTCCCAGCGCCAGCAAGCACAAGACCCCCCGCTCCTAGGCTGGGCGGGTGAGCGCTGCAGATCCCGGCGACGTCGCCACCGGTGACCGCCGATCACCCCGCAACCGCACCGGCGAGCCCGCTTCGACGACCCCGCAACCTCGAGCAGGCACCCAGCACAGCGGGCAGGAGGGCTGGATGCAGGTCGGTGAGCTCGCCGAACGGGTACGGCTCTCGCACCGGACGGTGCGCTACTACGACGACCAGGGACTGCTGACCTCCGCCCGCAGCTCGGGCAACTACCGCCTCTACACCCAAGCCGACGTCGAGCGGATGCTGCTCATCCGCCGCATGAAGCCGCTGGGCTACACGCTGGAGCAGATGCGCGACGTGCTCACCCTGCTCGACGCCCTCGACGCAACACCCCGCCAGGACCATCCCGGCACAGACCACCGTGACGACCGCCCCGAAGACCCCGGCGCCGAGCGCACCGGCGAGCGCACCGTTAGTGCAGCCTCCGGCGGTACCGGAGCACCGAACGCTGAACAGCTGCGGCTGCAAGACGTGATCGAGGACGTACGCCGGCGCCGCGACCACCTCGCGGAGCAACTCCACAGCGCTGACGACTTCCTGACCTCCCTGCAAGAGCGCACGCGCCACCTGTGACGAGGGCGCCTTGCAGGCATTGCTGCACTACCTGACCTGTACCTGAGGCTGCCCCGGGTTCGCGTGCTCAGGCCACCGCCGGCATCCCTCGCCCCATCGGACGACTAGGACTCAGCGCCCCAGTCCCTCCTCACGCCCAGCACCACCAGAGCGGTCACCGCCCGTGCGGTTCGCTCTGGTCTGCGCCGCTCGCGCGGCTGCCGTGACCGCACGCGTCGCTGCCGGCGCGCTTCGCTCCGCAGACCCCGTGCGCGCACGGCCCGACGTGCGGCCCTGGCCGGGCGCGGGCCCGAAGGAGGCCTCACGCAGCCGGCGCACCTGCTCCAGGTGCGCCTCCTCACGCGCCCGCGCGGCGATCGCCGCACCGGCCTGCTCCCCACCGTGCCGGCGCTGCGCCCACCATTGGTCGTCGCCCTGCACGAGGGCGGCGACCACCCGCGGCAGCGCCTCCAAGCGCTGCGTCTGCTGCTGCGCGACCGCGTCGGCCTGCGCCTGCTCCACCCGCCGCTCATGCCGGGCGCGGGACTCCAGCGCCTTCTTCGGCACCACCACCGCCGGCACCGCGACCGGTGCCTCGAGAACCGGCGCGACCTTCGACCACGACAGGGCCCGGTCCAGCTGCGAGGCGCGAAACCACACCGCCTCCCCCGCCGGATCGACGTGCCCGGGCAGGGTGAAGGAGTACCCGCTGACCCGCCCACTGGCCGCGACGTTGGCGCGGTACCCCACCCCGGCCCGGTCGAGTGCGGCCTCGAAGCCGTCGCGCCCGGTGCCGGCTGCGGCGTCGACCGCGGCGCGCACCCGCTCGGCCAGCTGCACCCGCTCCGGGGCCGCCCCGGTGCGCTGCCCGCGCCGCCACTCCCCGGCACTGAGCTGGTGATCGGCGGTGCGCTGCGTGTCCTTGCTCGACACCCTCGGCGCCACCGTCAGCCCGTACAGCTGCTCCAACTGCGCGCACGCCGCCTGCGCCGCGCGGTAGTCGTTGCGGGCGTGCCACACCCGCCCGTCGAAGCCCACCCGACTGACGGCGATGTGCACGTGGTCGGCGCCGTGGCGCACCACCACCCACGGCTGCGTCGCGCGCTCCTGCCACGGCACGTCCGAGCCGATGGGGTCCACGAAGCCCATCGCCTCGGCGAACAGCCCCGCCGCCTCCGCCCACTCCTCATCCGAGAGCACCCGGTCCCCGGGTGCGCAGCGCAGTGAGGCGTGCCAGATCGGACGCGTGATGTCCGGCCTCGTGCGCGCCGCGTCGCTCAGGATCCACGCCCACGTGGTGCCGTCGCGGCTGCCGTCCAGGCACACGTTGCCGCCGATGACCGCACCCCCTAAGCGCCCGGCGTACACGTGCTCCTCCTTCGTGCCCGGCCCGTGCAGGTACGCGGCCAGATCCCCGGCCCGCTCCCCCCGAGTGATCTTCGCGATCACCGCGCACCACCACCCGCACCACCGCGCCCGGCGTCACGTCCAGCGCCGGGCCCGGCGTCGCGCTCACCCTCGCGCAGCCAGGGGTTCACCGGCTGCTGCCCCGGGCGCTGCGCGGGGCGATCCCCTGGCCCCGGCGCACGTGACGGAACGCTCGACGGTGCACCTGACGGTGCGCTCAGCGGTGTCCCGAACGGCGCACTCGGCGTCGCCGGCGCCACCCGTCGCGGCGCCCGCTTCGCCTTCGCCGCCGCGGCCACCGCAGCCCCTCTCGACGCTCCCGGTGACGTCGCCGACGTGCCGGCACCACCCCTCGAAGCAGCAGCCGAGCCACCCGATGCCGCCACCCGCTGCTGCACCAGCGTCATCACCGCGCGCACCTCCACCACCGCCGCGCGCAGCTGCGCCAGCACCCCCGACTGCACCCCGTGCACGTGCACCGCGTGCACCGCCTGGTTGAGGTTGTTCGCCACCCGCGAGAGCTCACCGCGCAGCACCGACGAGCGCGCCAGCACCTCCGCCAACTCCATGTCCACGCCCACACCCGCACCACCCGGCGCACCCGCAGACGTCTCCTTCGACGTCCGCGCTGCACGCCCACCCCGGGCCCGCACCGCACCCGCATCCACACCCTGATCCAGCCGCGCGTTCACCTCATCGCGCACCCACGACCCCAACCGACCCCGCCCCGCAGCAGCAGCCGCCGCCTCCCACGCCGCGTGCTCCTCCGGCGTCAGCCGCACCGCCACCGTGCGCGTGCGCTCACCCGCCATGCCGGCCTCCTTTTCCTGCCGGTGCACCACCCGCAGGTGACGCACCACGCGGTGCGTTTCCCGGCGCGCTGCGCGCCGGCCCTGCCTCTCGCCCTGTCCCGTGCCCGGCGCCCCCAGCGCCGGGCGTGCTGCGCGAACGAAGTGAGCCAGCACACCGGCTCGCCCCCCCAGGGCGAGCCCTGCCAGCGAGCGAAGCGAGCGGGCAGCGAGGTGGCTAGCCGTGAAGCGCCAGCGTAACGCTAGTCATACCTCGCATCCCGGCCACCTGAGTCTACCGGCGCGGGTCCTTCCGGCGCGCCCTAGCCCGCCGGGGCAGCCCGCCCGGCTGCATAACGTGCGGCGCCCCAGCGCCGCACGTGGGCCGGCCCGGCCCGG
>NZ_JBKBCT010000083.1:0-16737 GCF_050871525.1 Kineococcus auxinigenes
GTGCCGCCGGCGAACGCCGCGGCACCCGCCAGGAGCAGCAGCAGCCAGGCCACGACGACCAGCGCGCGGTGGCGCAGCGACCAGCGCGCCACCGCCGAACCGCGCGAGCCGTCGGGGACGCGGGGTTCAGCGGGGTCGTCGCGCTCGTCGGGGCGGACGGCTGTCGGGGTGCGCACGGGGACCTCCCGGGGGTTCTGGACGCACCCGGACGGGTGCGTCCACGACCCTGGCGGCCGTCGGGGGGCCCGGTCCCTGGCGCGCACCCCCGTGCGACGGTGGGGTTTTCCCCACCCGCGACCGGGGTGTGCGCACCGTCCCACCGCGGCCCCGTGCGGCCCTACTGTTCAGGACGTGAGCGAGAACACGATGCGCTGGGCCGCAGCGCTTCCAGCGGCGGACGACCGCGACGGGGCGCTGCGGGGCTGGGCGCGGGGCTGGTGGTCGGTGGTGCACCTGGTGCTGCACCCGCTCGTCCTGGGCCTGCACCTGACCGCCCTGGTGCTGCTGGTGGTGGGGATCGCCCTGGTCCCCGTGTTCGGCACCGGTCTGCTGCTGCTGCTGCCCGCGCGCCTGCTCGTCGGCGCCGGCGGCCGCCTGGAGCGCTACCGGCTGGCCGCCGTCCTGGACGTGCACGTCCCCGGGCGGCCCCGCGCGGCTCCGGAGGGGTCCTGGTGGCGACGCGTCGTGCTCGACGTGCGCCCCTGGCGGTACGCCGGTCACCTGGCCGTGGTGTGCACCCTCGGCGTGCTCGGCGCGGGCGTCGTCCTGGCCCTGACCGGCACCGGGCTCGCCGCCCTGGTGGCCCCCGCCCTCGCCGCCGGGCTCGACCACGACTCCCTGAGCTGGCCCTTCGGCATCCCCGGCACCCTCGACGCCCCCGGGTTCCTCGTCGTCGCCGGCGGGCTGGTGCTGCTGCTGCTGGCCCCCCTCGTGGCGGGCGCGTTCACCGCGGTCGAGGTGCGCTCGGCGCGCGCCCTGCTCGGCCCCGGCCGCCGCGAGCGCGAGGCCGTGCTGCGCCGGCGCGTGCAGACCCTCACCGAGACCCGCTCGCGCACCGTCGACTCCGTGGAGGCCGAGCGCCGCCGCATCGAGCGCGACCTGCACGACGGCCCGCAGCAGCGGCTGGTGTCGCTGGCCATGCAGCTCGGCATGGCCAAGCGCGCCCTGGACCGCGGCGGCCCCGACGCCGCCCGCGAGTTCCTCGAGGCCGCCAGCGGGTCGGCCTCCGCCGCCATCTCCGACATGCGCCACGTCGCCCGCGGCATCCACCCGCCGGTGCTCACCGACCGCGGCCTGGACGCCGCCGTCTCGGCGCTCGCCGCCGCCAGCCCCGTCCCGGTGGACGTCGAGGTGCTCTTCCCCGCCGAGCAGCGGCCCAGCGCCACCGCCGAGGCCATCGCCTACTTCTGCGTCTCCGAGGCGCTGACGAACACCGCCAAGCACGCCCGCGCCTCCCGCGCCGTCGTGCAGCTGTGGCACGAGGCCGCCCCCGGCCAGGGGCTGCTGCGCCTGCGGGTCAGCGACGACGGGGTGGGCGGTGCCGCCCCCGCCGGCGGCACCGTCGCCGACGGCGGCAGCGGCCTGCGCGGGCTGGGCGACCGCCTCGCCGCCGTGGACGGCCGGCTGCGCCTGGACAGCCCCGCCGGCGGCCCCACCGTCCTGGAGGTCGCCGTGCCGTGGACCGCGGGCGGTTCCCGGTGAGCGCGCCCGCCGCCGCGCCGGAGCAGGACGCCGCACCGCTGCGGGTGGTGCTGGCGGAGGACTCCGTGCTGCTGCGCGAGGGCCTGGTGCAGCTGCTGCGCGCCGAGGGCGTCGACGTGGTCGCCGCCGTGGACGACGCCGAGGCGCTGCTGCGCGCCGCCGCCGAGCACGAGCCCGACCTGGTGCTCACCGACGTGCGCATGCCGCCGGCGTTCACCGACGAGGGCCTGCGCGCCGCGATCCTCGTGCGCGCCCGCCACCCCGGCACCGCGGTGCTGGTGCTGTCGCAGTACGTGGAGGAGAGCTACGCCGCCGAGCTGCTGGGCGGTCGCGCCCGCGGCGTCGGCTACCTGCTGAAGGACCGCGTCGGCGACGTCGACGAGTTCGTCACCACCCTGCGCCGCGTCGCCGCCGGCGGCACCGCCGTCGACCCCGAGGTCGTCGCGCAGCTGCTCTCGCGGGCCCGCCGCGACGACCCCCTGGAGCACCTGACGCCCCGCGAGCTGGAGGTCCTGCAGCTCATGGCCGAGGGCCGCTCCAACACGGCCATCGCCGCCCGGCTGGTCGTCACCGACAAGGCCGTGGAGAAGCACGTGTCGAACATCTTCGCCAAGCTGGGGCTGCCGCCGGCCACCGAGGACCACCGCCGCGTCCTGGCGGTGCTGCGGCACCTGGAGTCCGCCGCCCGGCCCGGGGGTGCGGCGTGAGCGCCCCCACCGTGCCGCTCGCGGTGGACGCACCCCCGCCCGCCCCGCCGCGCCGCCCTGCGGGGCGCGCCGCCCTCGCGGTGCTGGCCGCGGCCGTCGTCGGCTTCGGCGCCGTGGACGTGCTGGGGGACCTGACCGCCACCCGCACCGAGTCCACCCGTGAGATCGGGGGAGTCGTCGCCGCCGTGCGGACCGTGGGCGGCACCGGCGACGTCGTGGTGGTCGCCGACCCCGCCGCGCAGGGCGTGCAGCTGCGCACCCTCGTGCACGACGGCTGGGCGCGCGCCCGCTCCAGCGCCGACGTCGTCGACGGCGAGCTGCGGCTGAGCGCCGACTGCGGCAGCGGCAGCTGGCTCAGCCCCTGCGAGGTCGACTGGGAGCTCACCGTTCCCGAGGGCCTCGACCTGAACCTGCGCACCGGGACCGGCGACCAGGAGCTGACCGGCGTCTTCGGCGCCGTCACCGCCCGCGCCGGCACCGGCGACGTGCGCTGGGACTCCGCGAGCGGCGGGTCGCTGGACGTGGAGACCGGCACCGGCGAGCTGGAGGTGCGCGGGGAGGTGGCGTCGTTGCGGGCCCGCGCCGGCACCGGCGACGTGGAGGCGTGGTTCGACACCGCCCCCACCACGGTCGAGGTGACCACCGGCACCGGTGACGCCACGGTGCGGGTGCCCACCGACGGCACCTACGCGGTGGACGTCAGCACCGGCCTCGGCGACGAGGTCGTCGAGGTGCCCGTCGACACCACCTCCGGGCAGCGGATCTCGGTGCGCACCTCCACGGGCGACGCCTCGGTCCTGCCGCGTTGAGGAGCCCGGTCAGCGTTCGCCGGGCCCCACCGGCTCGCCGGCCCGGTCGGCGCCCTCGCCGGTGGCCACCGGCCGGCGCGACCACCAGCTCGCCAGCAGCGAGCCGGACACGTTGTGCCACACCGAGAAGATCGCCGCCGGCAGCGCCGCGGCCGGTGCGAAGTGCACGGTGGCCAGCGCGGCGGCCAGGCCGGAGTTCTGCATGCCCACCTCGATGCTGACCGCGCGCCGGCTCGCCGCGGACAGGCCGCACGCGCGCCCGACGCCGTAGCCCAGCAGCAGGCCGCCCAGGTTGTGCAGGACGACGGCCAGGACCACCAGCGCGCCGACGTCCAGGACCGTGCCGGCGCTGCCCGCCACGACCACCAGGACCACCGCGGTGATGCCGGCCACCGACACCAGCGGCAACACGTCCAGGCAGCGCTCGACGAGGCGCGGCAGCAGCAGGCGCAGCCCCAGCCCCAGCAGCACCGGCACCAGGACGATCTGCACGATCGAGGTGAACAGGGCCGCGCCGCTGACCGGCAGCGAGCGGCCGACCAGGGCCAGCACCAGCAGCGGCGTCAGCACCGGGGCCAGCAGCGTGGACACCGAGGTCATCGCCACCGACAGGGCGGTGTCGCCCCTGGCCAGGTACACCATCACGTTGGAGGCGGTGCCGCCCGGGGCCGCGCCGACGAGGATCATCCCGGCCGTCAGCACCGCCGAGAACCCGAGCAGCTGGGCGATGCCCCACCCCAGCAGCGGCATGATCGTGTACTGGGCCGCCACGCCCAGCAGCAGCGCCCACGGGCGCCGGGCGATGACCGCGAAGTCGCCCGGGCGCATCGTCATGCCCATCCCCAGCATGATCACGCTGAGCAGCCACGGCACCGCCGGCGACCAGCCGTCGAACGTCCCCGGGGACGCCAGGGCCAGTGCCCCGGCCACCAGGACGATCACCGTGAACCACCGACCGACCGCACCGCTCACCCGCTGCACCCTCGTCACGCGGCCGAGGCTCCCACGCCGCGGTGCCGCACCGGTGCCGCCGCACCGGCACAGGGAGGGGTTCAGTCGACGATCTCGCAGATGACGGTGCCGGTGGTGGTGGTGTCGCCCTGCGCTGCGGTCAGCCCGGAGACCGTGCCCGCCTTGTGCGCGGTCAACGGCTGCTCCATCTTCATCGCCTCCAGCACCGCGACCAGGTCGCCCGCCTCGACGCGGTCGCCGTCGGCGACCTCCACCTTCACGATCGTGCCCTGCATCGGCGCGACCAGCGCGTCCGGGTTCGCCGCCGAACCCCCCTGCGCCTTCGAGCCCTTCCGGCCGCGCCCACCACCGCGGTGCGTGGTGCTGCGGTACGCGCGGGCCACGGCCGCACCGGCCGCCACGCCCGCCCGGGAGATCTCGTGCCCGGCGCGGGACAGCTGCGCGTTCAGGTGCTCCACCGGCAGGGAGACCTCCAGGCGCTTGCCCGCGACCTCCACCACGATCGTCTCGCGGTGCGCCGGCCCGCCGTCCGCGGCGTGCAGGTCGCCCGAGCCCGGCAGCACCGAGGCGTCGAACTCCGTCTCGATCCAGCGCGTGTGCACCGCGAAACCCGCCGGGCCCGTCCCGGTGAACGCCGGGTCCGCCACCACCGAGCGGTGGAACGACAGCACCGTCGGCACGCCCTCCACCTGGAACTCCGCCAGGGCGCGCGCCGCGCGCGCCAGCGCCTGCTCACGGGTGGCGCCGGTGACGATCAGCTTGGCCAGCAGCGAGTCGAAGTCCTGGGAGATCTCCACCCCGCCGCTGACCGCGGCGGCGCGCGGGTCGATGCCGGTGTCCACCCGCACGCCCGGCCCGGACGGCAGGGAGAAGCGGGTCAGCTTGCCCGGGCGCGGCAGGAAACCGGCCGAGGGGTCCTCACCGTTGACGCGGAACTCGATCGAGTGCCCGCGGGTGGGCACCTCGTCGTAGCCGAGCGCTTCGCCGCGGGCGATGCGGAACTGCTCCACCACCAGGTCCAGGCCGCTGACCTCCTCGGTCACCGGGTGCTCGACCTGCAGGCGGGTGTTGACCTCCAGGAACGCCAGCGTGCCGTCCGCGGCCACCAGGAACTCCACCGTGCCGGCGCCCACGTACCCGGCCTCGCGCACGATCGCCAGCGACGCGCGGCGCAGCTCGGCGTCCTGCTCGGGGCTCAGGAACGGCGCGGGCGCCTCCTCCACGAGCTTCTGGTGCCGGCGCTGCAGCGTGCAGTCGCGGGTGGAGACGACCACCGCGCCGCCGTGCGCGTCCGCCAGCACCTGCGTCTCCACGTGCCGGGGGCGGTCCAGGTAGCGCTCCACGAAGCACTCCCCGCGCCCGAACGCGGCCTCCGCCTCGCGCACCGCCGAGGCGAACAGCTCCGCGACGTCCTCGCGCCGGCGCGCCACCTTCAGGCCGCGCCCGCCACCGCCGAACGCCGCCTTGATGGCGATGGGCAGGCCGTGCTCGTCCGCGAAGGCCAGCACCTCGTCCACGCCGGCCACCGGGTCCGGGGTCCCGGCCACCAGGGGCGCGCCCGCGCGGGCGGCCAGGTGGCGGGCGGAGACCTTGTCGCCCAGCGACTCGATCGCCGCCGGCGGCGGGCCGATCCACGTCAGGCCCGCGTCGATCACCGACTGGGCGAACTGCGCGTTCTCCGAGAGGAACCCGTAGCCCGGGTGCACCGCGTCGGCACCGGCGCGCAGCGCGACCTCCACGAGCTTGGCGCCGTCGAGGTAGCTCTCGCGGGCCGTGGTGCCGCCCAGCGCGTACGCCTCGTCGGCCATCCGCACGTGCAGCGCGTCGCGGTCGCCCTCGGAGTACACCGCCACGGAGGCGATCCCCGCGTCCCGGGCGGCGCGCACCACGCGCACCGCGATCTCGCCGCGGTTGGCGATGAGCACCTTGGTGACGGGGCCCGTCACCGCGAGCGGACCCGGGGCGGTCGGCTCGGCGGCGGGCTCGGGGGAGGTCATGCGGTGTTCTCCGGGGGTTCGGCGGGGGTTCGGGCGACGGCTGAGACTACTGCCCGCCCGTGCGGGCAGCCTCCCCGCGCGCCCCCGCACCCGGGGCCCACAGCTCCGGCCACGCCACGCCCGCCTCGCGCACCAGGTCGCGCAGCAGCGGCAGCGAGACCCCCACGACGGCGTGCGGGTCGCCCTCCACGCCCCGCACGAACGCCCCGCCCAGGCCGTCCAGGGTGAACGCGCCGGCCACCGCGAGCGGCTCGCCGGTGGCCACGTAGGCGTCGACCTCGGCGTCGGTGAGGTCGGCGAAGTGCACCGTCACCGACGCCACGCCGCCCAGGGTCGCGCCGGAGCCGTCCTCGCGAGCGTCGACCAGCCAGTGACCGGTGTGCAGGACACCGCTGCGCCCGCGCATGGCGAACCAGCGCTCGCGGGCCTGCGCGGCGTCGGCGGGCTTGCCGTGCACCTGCTTGACGCCGTCCGGGCCCTCGACCTCCAGCACGGAGTCGCAGCCCAGCACGAGGGCGTCCTCGGGGACCTCCTCGCGACCGGCGACGTCCTCGGCCTTGGCGCGCGCCAGCACCAGGCACACGTCCTCGCCGTCGGTGACGCCGTAGCGCTCGACCACGGCGGGCTCGTCGACGTCGGAGACGACGACCGCGGGGTCCAGGCCGGCCGCGCGCAGGGTGGCGAGGCGGGCGGGGGAGGCGGAGGCGAGCAGCAGCGACGGCACGCCCGCATCCTCCCACCCGGCCGCCGGGCGCCCTCAGCCGAGGAGCGCCCCGCGCAGGACGTCCAGGCCGACCGAGCCCAGGTCCAGGGCGCGGCGGTGGAACGCCACCAGGTCGAAGGCGGCACCCTCGCGGCGCTGGACCTGCGCGCGCACCGACTCCCACAGCCGCTGGCCGACCTTGTAGCTCGGCGCCTGCCCCGGCCAGCCCAGGTAGCGGTCCAGCTCGAAGCGCAGCACGTCCTCGTGGTTGCCCGAGCAGCTCGTCAGGTACGACCACGCGGCCTCGTACGTCCACGCGCCGCCGCCGACCTCGGCGGGCGCCTCGAAGCCGCAGTGCACGCCGATGTCGATGACCACCCGCGCGGCGCGCAGCAGCTGCGCGTCGAGCATCCCCAGCACCTCGCCGGGCCCGCGCAGGAACCCCAGGTCCGCGGCGAGGCGCTCGGCGTACAGCGCCCAGCCCTCGCCGTGCCCGGAGACCCAGCACCCCTGCCGGCGCCAGCGGTTCAGGACCTCCGCGCGCACCGCCGCCTGCCCGATCTGCAGGTGGTGCCCCGGCACCCCCTCGTGGTGCACGGTGGTCGCCTCGCGCCAGGTGGAGAACGTGCTCTGCCCCGGCGGCACCGCCCACCACATGCGCCCGGGCCGGGAGAAGTCCTCGCTGGGCCCGGTGTAGTAGATGCCGCCGCCCGTGGTGGGGGCGATGCGGCACTCCAGGCGGCGCACCTGCTCGGGCACGTCGAAGTGGGTGCCGGCCAGGGCGGCCACGGTCTCGTCGGAGCGCTGCTGCATCCAGTCGCGGAACGCCGGTGCGCCCGTGACGACGGTGGCCGGGTCGGCGTCCAGGGCGGCCGCCGCGGCCGCCACGTCCGGCGAGCCGGTGATCTCCCGCGCGGTGCGGGCCATCTCGTCGCGCAGCCGCGCGACCTCGTCCAGGCCCCACGCGTACGTCTCGGCCAGGTCCACGGAGGCGCCGAGGAAGTACCGCGAGAACAGCCGGTAGCGCTCGGTGCCCACGGCGTCGTCGGCCGGCGCCTGCGGCAGCAGCTCCGTGCGCAGGAACGAGGCCAGCCGCCCGTACGCCCGCGCCGCCTCGCCCGCGCTGCGAGCCACGTCCGCGGCGAGCGCGCCCTCCAGCGGCCGCCCGTCCACCGCGGCGGCCGCGGCGAACGCGCCGAAGAACCCCTCCGGGGCGGCGTACGAGGCGGCTTCGGCCGCGCACGCCCCCACCTGCCGGACGGCGGCGACCCGCCCGCGGGCCGCGGCGGTGCGCAGGCTCTCCACGTAGCCCTCGACCGCCGCCGGGACCGCGGCGAGCCGCCGTGCCGCGTCGGCCCAGTCGTCCTCGCTCGCGGTCGGCACCAGGTCGAAGACCATCCGCAGGTCCTGCACCGGGGAGGCGATGACGTTCAGCTCGCCGAGGTCCTCGCCGGCCTCGTGCAGCTCCAGCTCCACCCCGAGGCGCTCGCGCAGCGCGGCGGCGGTGACGCGGTCCACGTCGTCGGCGGCCCCGGTCGCCTCGACGGCGGCGAGGGTGCTGCGCGCCAGGTCCGCCAGCTCGGCCAGCCCGGCGGGGGAGCGGTCGCCCAGGCCGGGAGCGGGGTCGGGGGCGCCGACGGACAGCGCCAGGGCCGGCTGCAGCCGCAGCAGGGCGGAGAAGTGGTCCTCGGCGATCGCGTCGAGGGCGGTGGGCCGGCGCGGTGCGGTGCTCACCGCGCCGACCCTAGCGGCGCTGCCGGCGGTGCTCCTCAGGCGGCGCGCCTCACGCGGCGGCCTCCGCGGCGGCGGCGGCGTCGGCCAGCATCGGCACCGTGCGGTCCAGCTGCCAGGGCAGGTTCAGCAGCGTGGTGGAGGTGGCGGCGATGAGGTTCTCGTCGGTGAGCCAGACCACCGCGCCGTTCGCGACGGCGGGCATGGTGGCGTACACGGGGTCGGCGCTCAGCTGCTCGAGGGTCAGCTCGCCGTAGCCGACGAGGACGTCGCAGTCCAGGTCGCGCACCCGCTCCTTGGCGACCTCCACGTAGAACGCCTCGGAGGACTGCGCCAGCGCCGTGACGCCCGGGGCGTCGACCAGGCCGAGCCCGTGCAGGGTGTCCACCCGCGAGTCGCCGGGCAGGTACACCGACAGGCCCGCGGCGGTGGCGTACACGTACGCGAAGGTCTTGCCCTCCAGCTGCGGGTTCGCGGCGGCGCGCGCGGCGACGTCGGCCTCGGCCTTCGCGACGAGGTCCTCGGCCTCCTGCGCCTTGCCGACGGCCTGCCCGATGAGCTTCGCCTGGTCCTGCCAGGTGGTCTGCCACGGCTGGTCGGGGTAGGCGACCGTGGGGGCCACCTGCGCGAGGGTGTCCCAGTCCTGCTCGGTCAGGCCGGAGTTCACCGCGAGCACCAGGTCGGGGGCCAGCTCGGCGATCGCCTCGAAGGGCACCTCGCCGGTCTCGCTGGCGCCGATCGACGTGGTGGCGGAGGGGTCGTAGTGCCCCTCCCACCACGGGTAGGCGCCGTCCTCGCCGCCGTAGGTCACCTCCGGCACGCCCACCGGCTGCAGGCCCAGCGCCCACACCACGTCCTGGGAGCCCCAGCCCCAGGTGACGATCCGATCGGGGGCCGCCTCGACGGTGGTGGTGCCCAGGGCGTGCTGCACCTCGACGGGGAAGGCGTCCGCGGCCGCGGTGCCGGCGGCGGTGGAGCCGGAGGTGGTGGCGCCCGAGCTCTGCGACCCGCAGGCGGTGGCGGCGGCCAGCGCCGCCAGGGGGGCGCTGAGCAGCAGGGAACGGCGGGTCGCGCGCACGGGCACGGGGACTCCTCGACGGAACGGCGGGGTAGGACAGGCAAACCTAAGCACACATCGGTCGAGGCGGAGGACCCGCCCCTCCGCGGAGCGGGCCGTTACGGTGGGCCGCGTGGACCCCGCGGGCACCGCCGGACCCTGGAGCGACCTGGAGCGGCCCCCGCTGCGGGTGCTCGCCCTGCGCCGCGCCCTGCTCGGCCCGGGCGGGTGGGCGGCGCTGGACGTGGTGGTGCGCACCGGCTCCACCAACGCCGACCTGCTCGAGCGCAGCGCCCGCGACGACGCCCCCGACGGCACCGTGCTCGTGGCCGAGCACCAGGACGCCGGCCGCGGGCGCCTGGGGCGCACCTGGAGCTCGCCCCCGAGGGCGGGGCTGGCGGTGTCGGTGCTGGTGCGCCCGGCCGCCGACCCGCGGGGGTGGTCGTGGCTGCCGCTGCTGACCGGCCTCGCCGTGGTGGACGCCGTGGGCGCCCTCGGCGTGGACGCGGGCCTGAAGTGGCCCAACGACGTGCTCGTGCGCGGGCCGGGGCGCCCGGGGAAGGTCTGCGGGGTGCTGGCCGAGGTGCGCGGCGGCGCCGTCGTGCTCGGCGCCGGGCTCAACGTGACGCAGCGCGCCGACGAGCTGCCGCCGGCACCCGGTGGCCCCGGCGCTGCGCAGGACGGTGCTGCGGGCCCGGTCCCGCCGACGTCCCTGGTGCTGGCCGGGGCGCGCGGCACCGACCGCGACACCGTGCTGCGCCGCTACCTGCGGGCCCTGCGCACCCGGCTGGACGAGTGGGCGGCCGACCCCGCGGCCACGGCGGACGCCTACCGCGCCGCCTGCCTCACCCTGGGGGCGCCCGTGCGCGCCCACCTGCCCGGCGGGCGGGTGCTCACGGGCACGGCCGAGGACGTCGACGGCACCGGCCGGCTGCTGCTGCTCGGCTCAGACGGGGCCCGGACGAGCCTGGCCGCGGCCGACGTCGTCCACCTGCGCGGGGTGTGAGGTGCCCGGCGGCCGCAGGGCGTCGCCCTGGTGGGGGGCCTCCCAGCCCTCCTCGCGCAGCTCCTCCACGAACACGAAGCGGCGGTAGGCCCACCAGCGGAACAGCGTCCCCAGCCCCACCCCCACGACCTTCGCGGAGATGTTCGAGGCCAGCGGCCCCCGCAGCTCCAGCACGTAGTACGTGAAGCCCAGGCAGGCGGCGCTGATGAGCAGGCCCACGCCGTTCATCACCGCGAACAGCAGCAGCTCGCGCGGCGCCGAGGCGCGCCGGCGGTGCCGGAAGGTCCAGTAGCGGTTGCCCAGCCAGGCCACCACGACGCTGACGACCACCGCGATCCCGTTGGCGGTCAGCGGCTTGTGGTGCAGGACCCCCACGCCGTCGGGGCCGGCGTAGCGCAGCAGGTTGAAGACGCCGAAGTCGGTGACGAAGGCGACCGCCCCCACCACGCCGAACTTCGCGGCCTCCCGCGCCAGCACCTCGTAGGTGGCGCGCAACCGCGCGATCAGCCCGGGGCGGGGGGTGCCGGGGGGCTGGTCAGCCGTCTGGGAAGCCACGGTGGGCGGTGCTCCGTTCGTCGCGTCCCGCCGCGCGCGGGGCTCGTCCGTCTCGAGCCCGCAGTGTGACGGATCCGCCTGGGAGCGCCCCGCGCGCGGTGGTCAGCGGTCGGCGCGGCTGCGGCCCTTCGACGGGTCGAGGTGGTCCTCCATCTTGACGGCACCGAGGATGCCGACGACGACGAGCGCCACGCAGGCGATGACGGTGAGCACTGCAGGTTCCCCCTCCGTGGGACGCTCCGCGGGTCCACGGAGCGGACCCAAGGATTCACCACCCGTCCGGTACGGGCATCCCGGAACCAGGGTGGACCCACGGGCCGTCACCGACCGTGTGGAGGCCCTCGACACGCCGTGCGTTCCAGTTCCCCGACACGCCGGGCGCGGGGGTCCGCGGCCGTCGCCTACCCTCCCTGCTGTGACGAGCGCCCCCTCCGACGCCGCCCCCTCCGACGCCGCCCCCTCCGACGCCTCCGCCGGCGCCCGGCCGGACCCCGCGCCGTACGCGCGACCCGGCGGCTTCCCCGTCGTGGGCGTCGTCGGCGGCGGTCAGCTCGCCCGCATGATGCAGCCGGCCGCGGTGGCCCTGGGCCTGCGCCTGCGGGTGCTCGCGGAGGGGCCCGACGTCAGCGCCGCCCAGGTGATCACCCCCGCCCCGGTCGGTGCGGCCGGCGACGTGGCGGCGCTGCGCGCCTTCGCGGCGGAGTGCGACGCCGTGACCTTCGACCACGAGCACGTGCCCGCCGAGGGGCTGCGCGCGATGGCGGAGCTGACCAGCGTGCAGCCCGGCGCCGACGCCCTCCTGCACGCCCAGGACAAGATCGTCATGCGGGAGCGCCTCACCGGGCTCGGGGTCCCGTGCCCGCGCTGGGCCCGCGTGGGCGGCCGCGCCGACGTGGAGGCGTTCGCGGCCGGCGCCGGCTGGCCGGTGGTGCTGAAGACCCCGCGCGGCGGTTACGACGGCAAGGGCGTCCTCGTGCTCGACGGCCCGGACGACGCCGGCTGGGCCACCGCCGACGCCTGGTTCGCCGACTGGGCCGGGCGCGGGCCGCTGCTGGCCGAGGAGCACGTGCCGTTCGTGCGCGAGCTCGCCGCCCTGGTCGCCCGCAGCCCCTCCGGGCAGGCCGCGGCCTGGCCGGTCGTGGAGACCGTCCAGCGCGACGGGGTGTGCCACGAGGTCACCGCACCCGCCCCGGACCTCGACCCCGACGTGGCTGCGCAGCTGACCGGCGCGGCGCTGCGGATCGCCGGCGGGCTGGGCGTCACCGGGGTGCTCGCCGTGGAGGTGTTCGAGGTCGAGCGGGACGGGCGCCGCGAGGTGCTCGTCAACGAGCTGGCGATGCGCCCGCACAACTCCGGGCACTGGAGCATCGACGGCTCCGTCACCAGCCAGTTCGAGCAGCACCTGCGCGCCGTGCTGGACCTGCCGCTGGGCGACACCGCCGCCCGCGCGCCCTGGACGGTCATGGTCAACGTCCTCGGCCCGGCGAGCATCGAGGAGCGGCACGCCGACCTGTACCGCTCCTACCTGCACGTCATGGCCCACGACCCGGGTGTCAAGGTGCACCTGTACGGCAAGGAGCAGCGGCCCGGCCGCAAGCTCGGCCACGTCACCGTCTACGGCGACGACCTGGAATCCGTCCGCGCGCGCGCCCGGCACGCAGCGGCCTTCATCGCGGGGGAGATCGACGAGTGAACGCACGCGCGCAGGCGGTCGAGGTCGGCCTGGTCATGGGCTCGGACTCCGACTGGCCCGTCATGGAGGACGCGGCGAAGGCGCTGGAGGAGTTCGGCATCGGTTACGAGGCCGACGTCGTCTCCGCGCACCGCATGCCGCACGACATGGTCGCCTGGGGCGCCTCGGCCGCGCAGCGGGGGCTGCGCGTCGTCATCGCCGGGGCGGGCGGCGCCGCGCACCTGCCGGGGATGCTCGCCAGCGTCACCCCGCTGCCCGTCATCGGCGTGCCGGTGCCCCTGCGGCACCTGGACGGGATGGACTCGCTGCTGTCCATCGTGCAGATGCCCTCCGGGGTCCCGGTGGCGACCGTCTCCATCGGCGGGGCCCGCAACGCCGGGCTGCTGGCCGTGCGGATCCTCGCCGCCACCGACGAGCCGCTGCGCGAGCGGGTCGTGGAGTTCCAGGAGGCGCTGCGGCAGACCGCCGTGGACAAGGGGGAGAAGCTGCGGGCGCGGGCCCGGCGCACCGGCACGGGTTTCGGCGCCTGACGCCGTGGTCCCCGTCCCGGCGACCGGCCTCGCCACCGAGTCCCACCGCGTCGACGGCCACGACGTGCACGAGCACGTCCTGACCGTCCCGCTGGACCGCACCGGCGCCGAACCCGGTGCCGTGGAGGTGTTCGCCCGCGAGTACGTGCGCGACGGGCGCGAGCGCGCCCCGCGGCTGGTGTTCTTCCAGGGCGGGCCCGGGAACCCCGCACCGCGCCCGGACGTCGTCGGCGGCTGGCTGGACCGGGCGCTGGAGGAGTTCCGCGTGGTGCTGCTGGACCAGCGCGGCACCGGCCGCTCCACGCCGCTGGACGCGCAGTCCCTCGGTGAGGTCGGCGGTGCCGCAGCACAGGCCCGGTACCTCGCGCACTTCCGCGCCGACTCCGTCGTCGCCGACGCCGAGGCGCTGCGCGGGGCGCTGCAGGACGACGAGCCCTGGTGGGCGCTGGGGCAGAGCTACGGCGGTTTCGTCATCACCTGCTACCTGTCGCAGGCGCCGCACGGACTGGCGGGGGCGCTCGTCACCGCCGGGCTGCCGGGGCTGCGCAGCAGCGCCGACGAGGTGTACCGGCTCACCTACGCGCAGACCGCCGTGCGCAACGAGGAGTTCTTCGCCCGGTACCCGCGCGACGAGGCGGTCGCCCGCGCCGTCGCGCAGCACCTGGACGACACCGAGGAGCTCCTGCCGACGGGGGAGCGGCTGAGTTCCGCCCGGTTCCGCACCCTGGGGATCGCGCTGGGTCAGCAGTCCGGTTTCGACGCGCTGCACTTCGTGCTGGAGGACCCCTTCACCACCGTGCGCGGCGAGCGCCGGCTGCGGCGGCGGTTCCTCCTCGAGGCCGGGCGCCGGCTCTCGTTCGCGGCGCACCCGCTGTACGCGGTGCTGCACGAGTCGATCTACGCGCAAGGGGCCGCCACCGGCGGGGCCACGGCCTGGTCGGCGCACCGGGTGCGCGAGGAGTTCGCCGGGTTCTCCCTCGACGCGCCCGCCGGGGCGCCGTTCCGCTTCACCGGCGAGCACGTGTACCCGTGGCAGTTCGAGCAGGACCCGGCGCTGGTGCCGCTGCGCGGCGCGGCGGACCTGCTGGCCCGGCGCGCCGACCTGCCCGCGCTGTACGACCCGGACGCGCTGGCCCGCAACGCGGTCCCGCTGACGGCAGCGGTGTACGTGGACGACATGTTCGTGCCGTACGCGCTCAGCGCCCGCACCGCGCGCGAGGTGCGCGGCGCCCGCACGCTCGTCACCAACGCCTACCAGCACGACGGGTTGCGGATGGACGGGCGGCGGCTGCTGGACCAGTTGCTGGACGTCGTGCGGCGCTGAGGACGGTGGTCGCGGCGACGTCGCGATCGACGATCTGCTCAGCGCGCCCCCTTGTCTGTGCGCAGTCTGAGCACCACACTCGGCCACGCCATTGCGCCGGACGGGTGATGGCCCGTCCGATCAACCAGGAGGCCACGTGCGCAAGATCGTCCTCTCCTCCGCGCTGAGCGTCTCGCTCGTCGCGGCGACCCTCGCCGCCACGCAGACCGCGTCCTCGGCCGACCCCACTGCCAGCACCACCACCGGCACCGTCGCCGGTGGCGTGACGGTCCGCACCGCCGGTGAGTACGTCGTCCTCTACGACGAGGGCACCACCGACGCGATGGCCCGCGCGGCCATCGCCGCCGCCGGCGGCACCGTCGTGTCCAGCAACGAGTCCGTCGGGTACGCCTTCGTGCGCACCGAGTCCGAGGAGTTCGCCGCCCGGGCCGAGCAGGCCCCCGGCCTGCTCGGTGCCGCCGCCAACCGCCGCATCGGCACCTCGCCCGACGGCACCGACGAGGCCGACGACGCCGTCGAGCGGCTGACCGCCACCGTCGCCGACGCCACCGCCGGCGTCGCGCTGAAGTCGTCCGCGGCGAAGGGCCCCGACGCCGAGCCGCTGGCCGGCCTGCAGTGGGACATGGCCGCCATCGACGCCACCGCCGAGGGTTCGTACCGCGTCCAGCCCGGCAGCGAGAAGGTCACCGTCGGCGTCATCGACACCGGCGTCGACGGTTCGCACCCGGACCTGGCGCCGAACTTCGACGCCGCCGGCAGCCGCAACTTCGTCACCGACCTGCCCGAGGTCGACGGCCCCTGCGAGGTCGAGGGCTGCGTCGACCCGGCCGACGTCGACGAGGGCGGCCACGGCACCCACGTCGCCGGCACCATCGCCGCGGCCACCAACGACCTCGGCATCGCCGGCGTCGCCCCCGGGGTTAACCTGGTCAACCTGCGCGCCGGCCAGGACTCCGGGTACTTCTTCCTGCAGCCCGTGCTGGACGCCATCACCTTCGCCGGCGACTCCGGCGTCGACGTGGTGAACATGAGCTTCTACGTCGACCCGTGGCTGTACAACTGCCAGGCCAACCCCGCCGACTCCCCCGAGGAGCAGGCCGAGCAGCGCGTCACCGTCGCCGCCGTGCAGCGCGCGATCGACTACGCGCGCAGCAAGGGCGTGCTGCCCGTGGGTGCCGCCGGCAACGCCGCCACCGACCTCGGCGCCCCCGGCGTGGACGCCTCCAGCCCGAACTTCCCGCTGGACGAGGAGGGCAACCCCGTCGGTGCCCGCGAGCGCACCATCGACAACTCCACCTGCCTGAGCGTGCCCGCCGAGAGCGACGGCGTCGTGACCGTCACGTCCGTCGGCCCGTCCGGGCGCAAGGCGTACTACTCGAACTACGGCACCGAGCAGGCCGACGTGGCCGCGCCCGGCGGCGACGCGTACGACACCCCGAACGGGCGCGCGGACGCGGCCGCGCAGATCCTCTCCACCTACCCGGAGAGCGTGCTCGCCGCCGAGGGCGCCATCGACGAGGACGGCGAGCCGACCACCGCGTCCGTGGTGCGCGAGGTGACCGAGGACGGCACCAGCGCCTACTACCGCTACCTGCAGGGCACCTCGATGGCCGCCCCGCACGCCGCCGGCGTCGCCGCGCTCATCGTCAGCGAGCACGGGGAGAAGGACCCCGCCCACCCGGGCACCCTGACCCTCGACCCGTCGCTGACCGAGGCGCTGCTGCTCGGCACCGCCGAGGACGTGGCCTGCCCGGTGCCGGCGGAGTTCACCTACCGCCGCGTGACCGCCTCCGGCGAGTCGATCACCACGGCGACCTGCGCCGGCCCGGCCGACGTGAACGGTTTCTACGGGCAGGGCGTGGTCAACGCCCTGGACGCGGTCACCGCGTTCTGACCGGCGCTCCTGCCGGCGCCTGACCACGCGGGGCGCGGGGGTGGCTGCGGCCACCCCC
>NZ_JBKBCT010000084.1:0-16679 GCF_050871525.1 Kineococcus auxinigenes
TGATCTTGCACGATTGAGCCCTCAATCGTGCAAGATCACCGCGGGAGGGAACGTCACGACATCGGCATGTCCGTGAGGTGAGGCGGAAGTGGTTACGTCCCCGAGGCCATGTAGGCGGCGAGGATGTAGTTGGGGTGGCGGTCCAGCGTGGTCCGGGCCCGGTCGTAGCGCATCGTCGTCCGCGGGTCGGCGTGACGGGCCGCGATCTGCATGTCCCGCAGGTCCACGCCGGCGTCGAGCACGGTGGTGACGCGGGTGTGACGCAGCATGTGCGGATGCATCCTCGGCAACCGGATCCGGGCATCGGCGGCAAGGTGACGCAGCCGCCGGGTCGCGGAGTGCCGGTCCAGCCGGCCGCCGCGGGTGTTCAGCAGCAGCGGCTGCCGTCCGTGGTCTCGTGAGCGGTCGCCGATGGCGCGGTCCACGGACCGTCCCACCGCCGGGGCCAGGGGCACGAGGACGACCTTGTGGCCCTTGCCCACGACCCGCAGGACGCGGTGGCCGTGCTCCTCGCCGAGGTCGGCGATGCCGAGGGCGCACGCCTCGAAGATGCGCAGGCCCAGGAGCCCGAGCAGGCAGACCAGTGCGAAGTCGCACGGGTTGGCCGAGTCCCGTGAGGTGGACAGCATCGCCTCCAGCTGCAGGTGCGACAGGCCCAGGGTGGGTGACTCCGGCGGCACGTTGGGGCGGCGGGCGCAGTCGGCCGGTGAGCGCTCCAGTACGGCGTCGATGACGCAGGTCCGGTAGAAGCCGGCCACGACCGACATCCGCCGGGACACGGTGGAGGCGGCGAAGTGCTGGGTCTCCTGCATCCACCGCACGTACAGCTCGATGTGCGGGCGCCGGGCCTGGAGGAGGTCCAGGCTGCGTAGTTGGCACCAGGTGGGGTAGGCGCGCAGGTCGGACTCGGCGTGGCGTCGGGTCTCCCCGAGGTGGCGGGCCAGGTAAGCGGCGACGGCCAGGCGCAGCGGGTCGGTGCGCCAGGTCCCGTCACCGAGGGGAATGGGCAGGCGGGTGAGGATGTCGGAGGGCTGAGTCATGACCGAGCATGCGCCGCAGACGCGCAGCCCGTCAGCCTCGGCTCGGTGAGCCGCAAGGACCGAAGGATGCGTGGCGCCGCTGCTGAGTCGGCGAAGAGCTGATGGGCCTGACCTGGTGATGGTGACCGCGGCCAGCACCGGCGTGCCGCGTCAGGCCCTCATGACGGCGTCAAGGTCGTCGTCAAGGACGTCGTCAGGGTCACTGCCCACACCGCGTACCCGTCGTCCCCGAGAGGGCCGGAACGAGCGAACTCCCGGCGCGACAGAACCCGGGCCATCTCCTGGTTCTGGTCGTGGACCACTGCGGCCACGACCACCTCGGCCGCCTGCAACCGGGCGGCGGCCGCGCGCAGCAGCTCCAGGCACGCATCGACCCCCGATCCGCCGACGCCGCTGTGCCGGGCATCAGCACGCACGGCCAGGACGCTGAGCTGACCGGCGGCCACACCGCTGGGCCGCAGGGTCGCCGGCTCGTACTCGCAGACGCCTTCCAGGACCCCGTCTGGGCCCCGGTACAGCAGGGCCCGCGGCCGCCGGTCCGGTTCGCGGCGCGGGGAGGGCAAGGTGCTGGCCAGGTACTGCAGCTCCTCGATGACGTGCCGCTCCCACAGCGGGGGACGGCGGCTGAGGGCGGTGATGAAGTCCTTCAGTTCTCGCCGTGAGGTCGAACCGTCGTGCAGCGGGACCCAGTCGTTCAGGGCCGGCCCTGGGACCGGACTCGTCGCGGGGCCAGGACGGTCTGCTCGATCAGCTGGTCCAGCTGGGCCTCGCTCAACCGCGGACGCCCCGCCGGAGGTGTCGGGCGCGGGCGGGGGCGGCGCAGCAAGCCCCGCGCGGCGTCCTCGAGGTGGTCCGTACCGCGCCAGCGCAGGACGCGAAGCGCCTGCCGGGTCTGGTCGCTGAGCATGGCTCCACCGTAGTCGCCGCCGGGCCGGTGCGCTGGGGGCTCGCTCGGCCGCTGACCGGGCCTGGGGCGGGTGCGACTCGCCGGGCCGGAGAGTGAGGTCGCAGGGGCGATCCGAGGAGACAACGACGTCCATGACAGCGAAATGACCGTGCGTCTGGCGGGCTGTGCGGGGACACGGTGACACCGGGAATGCTGCTGCCCGACGCCGGCTTGTAGGGGGTGGTCGTTCCGCTGCATGTCCCCGGGCCTCACCTTCAGCCGCTTCGAGCGGCCTCTCGCCGAGAGGCGACTGCCGGATCGACCACCACACGTCCACGGCCGCCGGACCGAAGAGTCCGGCGGCCGTCGTGCGTCTCGGGTCAGGTCACCGCCGCGCCGAACGCGGGATGACCGGATGTGCCAGGTGGAGGGCAAACGCCCTCCCGAGCACCCGGTCCCCTCAGCTCCTCACCGCTGCCTGCGGCGGTGCTCCCACCGTTGGTCCACGACGTGCGTGATGACCATGAGCGCCGCGACGACAGCTCCGGCGATCGTGGACCTGAGTGCCGTCTCGTCGCGCACGAAGTAGTTCAACAGCGCCAGCACTGCACCGGTCACCACCGCCGCCACGACCATGCGGCTCAGCGGGCGCTTCGCCGTCGGGCGGTGCTCCACATCGGTGTGGTTCATCGACCCAGCATGACCTGTACCGCCCGTTCGGGTCGTCACGGGGCGTACCCACCAGGTAGCCACCGGCTGAGCGCAGCCCAGCGGTGCGCAGGCGGTCGATGTGCCCAGCAGTTGCTCGACCATCGGCAAGACCGAGCGCTTCACGCCGTGATCCGCACGAGCCGGCCTAGGCGGCGTCCCGGTCCGGCAGCGGCGGCGGGGTGCCGCCGAACGCCGGGCACAGCGCCTTGTGCTCGCACCACGAGCACAGCCGCCCCGGGGTGGCGGGCCACTCGCCGCTGGCCCGGTTCGCCTCGATCGCCGCCCACAGCGCGCGCACCTTGCGCTCGGTGGCGCGCAGGTCGGCCTCGTCGGGGCTGTGGCTGACCACCTCGCCGGAACCCAGGTACACCAGCTGCAGCTGGCGAGGCACCACCCCGCGCAGGCGCCACAGCACCAGCGCGTAGAAGCGCACCTGGAACAGGGCCGCGGCCTCGAACCGCTGCGAGGGCGCCCGCCCCGTCTTGTAGTCGACCACCCGCAGCTCCCCCGAGGGCGCCACGTCCAGGCGGTCCACCACCCCGCGCAGCAGCGGCCCGCCCTCCAGGGCCACCTGCACCCACGCCTCCCGCTCGGCGGGCTCCAGCCGCGTGGGGTCCTCCAGCTCGAACCAGCGCCGCAGCAGCGCCCGCCCGCTGCGCAACCACGTCGCCAGCGCGCTGCGGCCGGCCTCGTCGTCGGCGAACAGCGAGCGCACCCGCGCGTCGCGCTCGCGCAACGCCTCCCACTGCGGCTCCAGCAGCGCGCACGCCGCCTCCGGGGTGCGCTCGGCCGCCGGCAGGTCGAACAGCTGCTCCAGCACGGCGTGCACCAGGGTGCCGCGCACCGCCGCCGGCGAGGGCGCCTCCTCCAGCCGGTCGATGGTGCGGAAGCGGTACAGCAGCGGGCAGCGCAGGAAGTCCGCGGCCCGCGAGGGCGACAACCCCCGCGCAGGGGGTGCGGGGGAGGGCTCGCCGGCCGCGGGGGCGTCGGCGCCGGGCACGGTGCTGGTGCTGGACACGGCACCGACGGTAGGCGCCGCCTGCGACACGTCCGGGGCACCGCCACCGGCCACCTAGGATCGGCGGGTGCGCTGCCCCCGAGTCCCCGCCCGCCCCGCCGGCGAGGCCCGGTGAGCGGCGCCGGCATCCGCCTGGGCCGCCCCTTCGGCGTCCCGCTGCTGCTCGCGCCCTCGTGGTTCTTGTTCGCCGCCGTCATCGTGTGGGTCTTCGCGCCCGTCGTGGCCGTGCGGGTGCCCGGCCCGGGCTCGTACCTGGTGGCGTTCACCTACGCGCTGCTGCTGCTGGTCTCGGTGCTCGTGCACGAGGTCGCCCACGCCCTGGCCGCCCGCTGGTCGGGCCTGCGCGTCTCCGGCATCGTCCTGAACGTCTGGGGCGGGCACACCAGCTTCCAGGACGGCGACGTCGGTGCCGGCCGCAGCCTGCTCATCGCCGTGGTCGGCCCCGTGTCCAACGCGGTGCTGGCCCTGGCCGCCCACCAGGCCGGCGAGGCGGTGCGCGCCCAGCCCGGCCCGGTGGGCGTGGGCGGGCTGCTGCTGGGGGCGCTGACCGTCTCCAACGTGCTCCTGGCGGTCTTCAACCTCCTGCCCGGCCTGCCGCTGGACGGCGGGCACGCCCTGGAGGCGGTGGTCTGGAAGCTGCGCGGCGACCGCCTCGACGGCACCGTCGCCGCCGCCTGGGCCGGGCGGGCCCTGGCCGTGCTGACGCTGCTGGCCGTGGTGGCCGTGCCGCGCCTGCTGGGCTGGCGGGCCGACCTCACGCAGGTCGTGTGGGCCGGCCTGGTCAGCGCCCTGCTGTGGCAGGGCGCCTCCCAGGCGCTCGCGTACGCCAGGCAGCGCCGCCGGGTGCCGCTGCTGTCCGCGCGCGCCCTGCAGCGACCGGCCATCGGCGTCAGCACCCGCGCCACCGTCGAGGAGGTCGTGCGCGCCGCGCGCACCGCCATCGACTCCGGCGCCACCCGCGGCGCCACCCGCGAGCTGGAGGTCGTGCTCGTCACCGACGACGGCGTGCCCGTCGCCGTGGTGGACACCGCCGCGCTGCGGCAGGTGCCCCAGGAGCGGCGCACCGCCCTGGGCGCCGGCGCCACCGCCCGTGCGCTGCCGCCGCGCTCCTGGCTGCCCGGCGAGCTGACCGGCGAAGCGCTGCTGGACGCCGTCACCGCCCGCCCCGGCGAGCACGTCGTGATGGGCCCCGGCGGGCGCGTGGAGGGACTGCTGCACACCGGCGACGTGGTCGCCGCCGTCACCGGGCGCTGAACGGCCCACCCCACCCCTGCAAGAGCACGGAAGGACCCGCGTTGAACGACGCCCCCACCCCCACCACGACCCCCACCCCGATCGGTGCGCCCACCGGTGCGGCCACCCGCCGCGGACCGCTGCGCGAGGGCGAGCGCGTGCAGCTGACCGACCCGCGCGGGCGCATGCACACCATCACCCTGACCGCCGGCAAGGAGTTCCACACCCACCGGGGCCGCTTCGCGCACGAGGACCTCATCGGCCGCCCCGACGCCACCACCATCACGAACTCCGCCGGCGTGGAGTACCTCGTGCTGCGCCCGTTGCTGCCCGACTTCGTGCTGTCCATGCCGCGGGGTGCGGCCGTGGTCTACCCCAAGGACGCCGGCCAGGTCGTGCAGATGGCCGACGTCTTCCCCGGAGCGGTCGTCATCGAGGCCGGCGTGGGCTCGGGCGCCCTGACGATGTCGCTGCTGCGGGCCGTCGGCGACGGCGGCCGGGTGCACTCCTTCGAGCGCCGCGCCGACTTCGCCGACATCGCCCGCGGCAACGTGGAGACGTTCTTCGGCGGCGAGCACCCGGCGTGGCGGCTGACGGTGGGGGACCTGGTCGAGTCGCTGCCGGCCAGCGGCCTGTCGGCCGCGGCCGGCACCGGCGCCGACCGCGCCGTGCTGGACATGCTCGCCCCCTGGGAGTGCCTGGATGCCGTGGCCGACGCGGTGGCCCCCGGCGGGGTGCTCATCTGCTACGTGGCCACCGCCACCCAGCTCTCCCGCGTGGCCGAGGCCGCCCGCACCTCGGGGCGCTGGACCGAGCCGGAGGCGTGGGAGTCCATGGTGCGCGGCTGGCACCTGGAGGGCCTGGCGGTGCGCCCGCAGCACCGCATGGTCGGGCACACCGGGTTCCTGGTGACCACCCGCCGCCTGGCCGACGGCGTCACCCCGCCGCTGCGCAAGCGCCGCCCCGCCCCCGGCGCGCACAGCGAGGACACCGGCCCGCACGCCCCGGAGGGCGACGGCACCGGGCTCGAGGCCGACGGCTCCGACGGCACCGAGTACGGCGACCGGCCGGTCTCGGACCGCAAGGCCCGCAAGGCCGCTCGCGAGGCCGCCGCCGGAGCGGCCGCCTCGCACAGCGCCACCCGCGCGGGCACCACCCCCGCCGGGGACCTCTCCGCCGTGGACCCCTCCGCCGGCCCGGCCGGCCACGAGGGCTGAGGAGCCGCCGACGTGATGGCGCACAGCCACGCCTGCACCGGCCTGGCCGCCGGGGCCGCCACCCTGCCCCTGGCCCCCCTGCACGGCCCGGTCGCCGCCGTGGCGTGGGTGGCGGCCTGGGGCGGGGCGGCGCTGCTGCCCGACTTCGACCAGGGCGGCATCTCCTGGAAGCGGGCCCTGCCGCGCCCCACCGGCTCCACCGTGGCGCAGATGTGGGGACCGCTGAGCACCGTCGCCGCCGCCGGGGTGGGGCGGCTGGCCGGCGGGCACCGCTGGGGCACCCACGACCCGCTGCTGGCGCCGGTGCTGTTCGGGGCGCTGGCGTGGGCCGCGGCGCTGCACCCGTGGACCTCCCTGGCGGTGCTGGCCCTGGTCACCGGCGCCGCCCTGCGCGGCTGCCACTTCGTCATCCCCGGGCGCGCCGAGACCACCGTCGTCGGGAACCTGCTGCTGTCCTTCGGCACCGCCTGGTGGGTGCTGCACCGCAGCCCCGCCGGGGTGCCCTGGCTGCCGTGGGCGGTCGCCGGCGGCGTCCTGGTGCACGTGCTGGGCGACTGGCTGACCGTCGGGGGAGTGCCCCGCCCGCTGGCCGTGCCCGCCGCCGTGCTCACCGGGCGGCGCCGGCGCACCGCGCTAGGGCTGTTCCGCACCGGGGCGCGCGTCGAGCGCACCATCGCCGCGCTGGCGTTCACGGCCGCCGCCGGCCTGCTGGCCCGCCACCTGCTGCTGCGCTGAGGCCCCACCCGCAGCCCCGCCCACCCGCCCGCCACCGTCCGACCCACCACCGTCCGGCCCGGCCTGCACCGGCGAGCGCCCGAAGCGCACCACCACCTGCTCGAACCCCTTGTGCCGCTGGGCCTGCGCCAGGCGGGTGTAAGCGCGCTGGTCCGCCTCGGTCAGCACCACCGCGTCCGTCAGCGGCGTCAGCAGCGCCCGCGGGTACAGCCGCCGCACCCGCACCACGTCCGCCTCCACGCACAGCACCACGCAGCACGCGGCCACGAACAGGAACGCGATGGCCCCCAGCACCACCGTGAACACCTGGTTCGACACGCTCGAGCGGGCCGCGACCTCCGAGACCAGACCGCGGCCGAAGTACTGCAGCACCTGCCACAGCACCCCCATCGCCACCGCACCGGGCAGCACCGTGCGCACCCCGGGCCGGTGCGCCGCCGCCAGCCGGAACGCCACCCCGAAACCCACCGCGGCCAACCCCGCCGCCCCGGCGTGCGAGGCCCACTCGGCCAGCCCCGCCGGCACGTACGCGCTGATCAAGGCGCTGAGCACCGCCGTGCCCACCACGAACATCCCCGCCGTGACCAGCAGCAGCAACGCCCGCGCCCGCGCCAGGAACGGGTTGGGCCGCTCGTTGCGCGGCACCGCCCACGCCACGTTCACCGCGTTCTGCAGCGCCAGCCCCACCCCGGTGGCCCCGTACAGCGCCCCCGCCACACCCACGACCAGGCCCACCGCCCCGCCGCCCAGGCGCTCGGGGCTGCCGAGCTCGTCACCGATGACGGGCACCTGCGCCAGCGCGGAGCTCAGCACCGCCTGCTGCGCGCCGGGATCGCCCGACAGGACGTACCCCAGCACCGTGGACAGCAGCAGCAGCAGCGGCACCAGCGCCAGCAGCGCGTAGTACGCGATCAGCGCGGCCAGGTAGGCGCCCTGGTCCTCGACGAACTTGTACAGCACCGCCAGCGGGTAGCCCACGGCGCGGTGCCGGCGCTGGAAGGCGTCCAGGCGCGGCACGGCACCCTCGCGCGGGCGGGACTCGCTCACGCGCACATCCTGGGTGCAGCGGCGCTCGCACGCAGGTCCGACGCACCGGTGCGCAGCACCGCCGCCCACGACCAGCACGGCGTGATCAGAACGTTACCTTCAGTGGCGGCCGTGCCGGGTCGCGAGCCCCGGCGCGCGGCGCCGCCTCGGGTTAGGGTCGAGCGCATCCACCGCCCGACCGGGTTCCCGGGAGGGCCACGAGGGGGAGGACGCGCCATGACGGAACCCCAGCGCCGCTTCGGCGGCCACGGCGAGCGGGACGCCCGCCACGCCGCCCTGCTGGAGGAGCAGCTCGGGGCCGCGCGCTCGCGGCTGGCCCAGGTCAACGCCCAGAACGACCGGCTCGCGGCGACCCTGCGCGACGCGCGCGACCAGATCGTCTCGCTCAAGGCCGAGGTGGACCGCCTCGGCCAGCCCCCGGCGCAGTTCGCCACCTTCCTGGCCGCCGTGCACGACGGCACCGCCGACGTCGTCAGCGCCGGCCGGCGCATGCGCGTGGCCGTCAGCCCCGCCGTGGACCTGAGCGCCCTGCGCCCGGGCCAGGACGTCATGGTCAACGAGGCCATGAACGTCGTGGCCGCCTGCGACTACGAGCGCACCGGCGAGCTGGCCACCGTCAAGGAACTGCTGGGCGACGGGCGCGCCCTGGTCCTGGCCCGCGCCGACGAGGAGCGCGTCGTGCGCCTGGCCGGCCCGCTGGACGACGGCCCGCTGCGCGTGGGCGACTCCCTGACCGTGGACACCCGCTCCGGCTTCGCCTACGAGCGCATCCCCAAGGCCGAGGTCGAGGAACTCGTCCTGGAGGAGGTCCCCGACATCGACTACACCGACATCGGCGGCCTGGGCCCGCAGATCGAGGCGATCCGCGACGCCGTCGAACTGCCCTTCCTGCACGCGGACCTCTTCCGCGAGCACGGCCTGCGCCCGCCCAAGGGCATCCTGCTGTACGGCCCGCCCGGCTGCGGCAAGACCCTCATCGCCAAGGCGGTGGCCAACTCCCTGGCGAAGAAGGCCGCCGAACTGCGCGGCGAGACCCAGGCCAAGAGCTACTTCCTGAACATCAAGGGCCCCGAGCTGCTCAACAAGTACGTCGGCGAGACCGAGCGGCACATCCGCCTCATCTTCGCCCGCGCCCGCGAGAAGGCCGGGCAGGGCACCCCCGTCGTCGTCTTCTTCGACGAGATGGAATCGCTCTTCCGCACCCGCGGCTCCGGGGTCTCCTCCGACGTGGAGACCACCATCGTGCCGCAGCTGCTGTCCGAGCTAGACGGCGTCGAGCGCCTGGAGAACGTCATCGTCATCGGCGCCTCCAACCGCGAGGACATGATCGACCCGGCGATCCTGCGCCCGGGCCGCCTGGACGTGAAGATCAAGATCGAGCGCCCCGACGCCGAGAGCGCCGGGCAGATCTTCGCCAAGTACCTCACCGCCGACCTGCCCCTGCACGCCGACGACCTCGCCGCCAACGGCGGCAGCGCCCAGGCCGCCGTGGACGCCATGATCCAGGCCACCGTGGAACGCATGTACACCGAGAGCCCGGAGAACGAGTTCCTGGAGGTCACCTACGCCGGCGGCGACAAGGAGGTCCTGTACTACAAGGACTTCAACTCCGGCGCCATGATCCAGAACATCGTCGACCGCGCCAAGAAGATGGCCATCAAGGACCTGCTGACCTCCGGCCAGCGCGGCCTGCGCGTGGAGCACCTCATGAGCGCCTGCGTGGACGAGTTCAAGGAGAACGAGGACCTGCCCAACACCACCAACCCCGACGACTGGGCCCGCATCTCCGGCAAGAAGGGCGAGCGGATCGTCTTCATCCGCACCCTCACGCAGGGCAAGAAGGGCACCGAGGCCGGCCGCTCCATCGACACCGTCGCCAACACCGGCCAGTACCTCTAGCCCCACCCGCCGCCCCACCGGCGGCCCGTCGCGGGCCCGCACCCCACCCGGGTGCGGGCCCGCGGCGCGTCACGGCCGGCCGGCGTCGTGCTCCCAGCCCGCCCACGACGCCAGCAGCGCCCGCGAGTCCGGCACGAACGCCCACGCCGGGTCCGCCAGCCGCTCGCGCAGCCGCTGCGCCGGCTCCCACCACCCCGCCGCCACCTCCGAGACCTGCAGCACCAGCGGCTCCCCGTCCCACCACGCCTCGTACACGAACGCCAGGTAGTGGGTGAGCTCGTCGCGGTACCAGCAGCGCAGCACCGGGCGCAGCACCGCGCCGCGCACCCCCAGCTCCTCGGCCAGCTCCCGCTCGGCGGCCCGCGACGGGTCCTCGCCCGCGCCGACGACACCACCGGCCAGGCAGTCGTGCGCACCGGGGTGCACGTCCTTGGTGGCGGTGCGCCGGTGCACGAACACCCCGCCGCGACCGTCGCGCAGCAGCACCCCGGTGGCCGCGTGCGGCAGGTTCAGCGCCCGCACCCGCTCCCGCGGCGCCGCACCCACCACCCGCCCGGCCGTGTCGGCCGGGTCGTACAGCGCCACGACCTCCGAGCCCACGACCTCCGAGCCCGGCACCACCGGCTCGTGCCCCGCACACCCACCCACGCCGGGCGACGCTACCGGCCCCGCGGACGACCGGGTCCTCACCGCAGTCCTCACCGCGCGTGCCTGCACCGCGCGTGAGCGTCGAGGCGCTCGCCGTCACCCCACGAGCCTCGGGGTCCTCCGATGGGGGGATGCCGGCGCCCAGGAGGACTCCGCACGACCGACGCACGAGCACCGGGTGAACAGCCTAGGGTGACGCCCGTGCGAGCCCTCCCGAACCGCCCCGCCCGCCCCGTGCGCCGAGCCCTGCCCGCCGCGGCCCTGGCGACCCTGCTGCTGGCCGGGTGCGGCTCCTCCGAGGAACCCGCCGTGAGCACCGCGCCCGTCGAGCGCGGCTCCGTGCAGGAGGTCGTCGAGGCGCCCGGCACCGTGCAGCCGCGCGCCTCCTCCACCGTGCAGGCCCCCGCCACCGGCACCGTCGCCACCCTGGAGGTCACCGACGGCCAGCAGGTCCAGGCCGGTCAGGTCCTGATGACCATCGACTCCCCGCAGGCGCTCGACGCCCTCGAGCAGGCCCAGCGCGCCGACGCCCGGGCCGCCGACGCCGGCTCCAGCCCCTCCTCGGCCGCCGACCCCGACGAGCTCGCCGCCCAGCAGCGCCGCGCCCGCGCCGACGCCCAGGCCCGCTTCCAGCAGGCCGAGGACCAGGCCCGCGCCCTGCCCGACCCGGTCGCCCGCGAGGCCGCGCTGGCCGCGGTGCGCTCCTCGCGCACCCAGTACGAGCTGCTGGCCGCCCAGACCCAGGCCCTGGTCGAGCAGGTCGGCGCCGGCCTGGGCGGCGTCGACGCTGCCGTGGCCGCGCTCGGGCAGACCCAGCGCGTGCAGACCCGCGCCGCCGTGGCCGCCGCACGCGCCACCGTCGACGCCCTGACCGTGCGCGCCCCCATCGCCGGCACCGTCTCCCTGGCCGCCACCGGCGCCCCGGCCGGCGCCGCCCTGCCCGCCGGCGCGCAGAGCCTGCTGCAGGGCAGCGGGGTCTCCCTGCCCGCCGGGGCCCTGGCCGGCGCCACGGGCACCGGCAGCGCCGGTGCGCCCGTCGTCGCCGCCGGCGCCGCCGTCACGGCAGGCGCCCCCCTGCTCAGCGTCGTGGACGCCTCGGTGCTGACCCTGACCGCCGACGTCGACGAGTCCGACGTCCTGCGCGTGCAGCCCGGCCAGAGCGCGCAGGTCGGCGTGGACGCGGTCGAGGGCTCCACGTACCGCGGCACCGTCACCAGCGTGGACCCCGCCGCCACCGCCACCGGGGCCGGGGCGGTCACCTACACGGTGCGCCTGAGCTTCGACGGCGGCACCACCGACGACGGCCAGGACGCCCCCACCCCCCTGCCGGGGATGTCCGCGGCGATCTCCCTGGTCGTGCAGGAGACCGCCGACGCCCTGCGCGTGCCCGCCTCGGCGGTGCTGCGCCCCGGCGCCGACGCAGGCGACGCCGACTCCGACGCCGTCTGGGTCGTCAGCGACGGCACCGCCGAACTGCGCCCGGTCACCGTGGGCGTGCGCGGGCAGGGCGCCGTGGAGGTCCTCGACGGCCTGCGCGCCGGCGAGCGCATCGTCACCGAGGGCGCCACCGACGTCCGGGCCGGCCAGCAGCTGTCGTGACCCGTCAGGAGCACCCGACCCTCCCCAGCCACGGCGATCACCCCGCCCACGGCGAGCACGCCCCCCCGGCGCCACCGGCCGTCGAAGCCGTCGACGTCACCCGCAGCTACTCCTTCGGCGAGGGTGAGGTCCAGGCCCTGCGCGGGGTCAGCTTCACCATCGCCCACGGCGAGTACGCCGCGATCGTCGGGCCCAGCGGCTCGGGCAAGTCCACCCTCATGCACCTGCTGGGCTGCCTGGACCGCCCGACCTCCGGCACCCTGCGCGTGGGCGGGCGCGACCTGCGCGAACTGAGCGACACCGACCTGGCGGAGCTGCGCAACCGCCACATCGGCTTCGTCTTCCAGGCCTTCCAGCTGCTGCCGCGCTCCAGCGCCGTCGACAACGTCGCCCTGCCGCTGCTGTACCGCGGCGTCAAGGCCGCCGAGCGGCGCGAGCTGGCCGCCCAGGCCCTGCGCTCGGTCAACCTCGGCCACCGACTGAGCCACCGCCCCACCCAGATGTCCGGCGGCGAGCAGCAGCGCGTGGCCATCGCCCGCGCCCTGGTCGGCGAACCGCGCATCCTGCTGGCCGACGAACCCACCGGCAACCTCGACACCCGCAACGGCGCGGAGGTCATGCGCATCCTCGAGGAGCTCAACACCGAGCGCGGCGTGGCCGTCGTCCTCGTCACCCACGACGACGAGGTCGCCTCCCGCGCCCGCCGGCAGGTGCGAGTGCGCGACGGCCTCGTGGAGTCCGACAGCGCCGCCGCCTCGAGCAGCGTCTCCTCGACCACAGGGCCCGCGGCCGGCGAGCGCACCGGGGGAGCGGCGTGAAGGGCCTGGAAGCCTTCCGCGTCGCCCTGGACGCCCTGCGCGGCAACCGCCTGCGCAGCCTGCTGACCACCCTGGGCATCGTCATCGGCATCGCCGCGGTCATCGTCGTCGTCTCCATCGGCGCCGGCGCCCGCGAGCGCATCGAGTCCCAGGTCGAGGGCCTGGGCTCCAACCTGATCCTCGTGGTGCCCGGGCAGTTCGACACCGGCAACCTCTCCTCCGGAGCGGCCGCGGCCTCCACGCTGCAGCGCTCCGACGCCGAGCTGCTCGCCGAGGTCACCGGCGACCCCGGCACCGTCACCGCCCGCCTGAGCTCCGGCGCGCAGGTGAGGGCCGGTTCGGTGGAGCAGTTCGTCACGGTGCAGGGCACCGACGAGAACCTGCCGGAGGTGTTCACCCGCCCGGTGGCCGACGGGCAGTACTTCACCGGCACCGACGTCGAGGCCCGCCGGCGGGTCGCGGTCCTCGGCTCGCGCACCGCCGAGGCCTTCTTCCCCGGCGCCGACCCGGTGGGCCGGCAGATCACGATCTCCGGCACCCGCTTCCGGGTGGTGGGCGTGCTCGCCGAGCAGGGCGAGTCCTTCGGCGTGTCCCAGGACAACGAGATCCACGTGCCCATCACCGTCGCCCAGCGCCTGTTCGGCCTGCAGCGCGTGGACGCCTTCGCCGTCAAGGCCCCCGGCGCCGAGGCGGTGCCGCAGCTCTCGCGCGAGCTGCAGGCGGCCCTGGAGGAGGAGTACCCCGACCAGGCGTTCAGCGCCGTGACCCAGACGCAGATCCTCGGCGTCATCGGCGACATCCTGAGCCTGCTCACCGCCGTCCTGGCCGCCATCGCCGCCATCTCCCTGCTCGTCGGCGGGGTGGGCGTGTCCAACATCATGCTCGTCTCGGTGCGCGAGCGGACCCGCGAGATCGGCCTGCGCAAGGCGCTGGGCGCGCGCCAGCGCGACGTGCTCGTGCAGTTCTTGGTCGAGGCGGTGCTGCTGACCAGCGTCGGCGGCGTCATCGGCATCGTCCTGGGCCTGGGCGGCTCGCTGCTGGTGGACCGCCTGACCCCGCTGCCGGCCAGCGTGGAGTGGTGGAGCCCGGTGGTGGCCTTCGTCGTCTCGGCCGCCGTGGGCGTCTTCTTCGGCGTCTTCCCCGCCCGCCGCGCCGGGCGCCTCGACCCCGTCGTCGCGCTGCGCGCGGACTAGTAGTACTTCGTTAGGTCGGCACGAAGGGTCGATCCCGAACAGGTTGTCTGCAGACGGTGCAGGTGCCGGCCCAGGTAGCCAGCAACTGCTGGAGCAGGCGCAGCACGGCGTAGGTGCTCAAGCTGCGCCACGGGCTTTTGGGTTGGCCCGCAGCAGGGTGCAGAAGAGGTGCGCGGCGGTGACGAGGGTGACGTGGCGGTGCCAGCCGGTGAAGCTGCGGCCCTCGAAGTGGTCCAGGCCGAGGGCGAGCTTGAGTTCTCGGTAGTCGTGCTCGATGCGCCAGCGGATCTTGCCCAGGCGGACCAGTTCGGGCAGGGCGGTGTCGGCGGGCAGGTTGGAGAGCCAGTACTTCACCGGCTCGTCCGCTTCCTGCGGCCAGTCCGCGATCAGCCATTGCTCGGGCAGGGACCCGTCCTCGGCCAGTCGGGCGGTGTGCTTGCGACCCGCCGGACGAATGCGGATCGCCAGGAACCGCGAAGTGAGCTGGTCACGGGAACCGGCCCGCCAGGTGAGGTGCTGCGTCGCGTCCGCTCCGGCGGCCAGGGCGTGCTGGCGCAGGCTGACCGGCGCGTCGCGGTAGCGCGGCTTGCCGCGCGGGCCGGCGCCGGGGTACTCGCGCAGCTCAGGAACAGCGTCGGCGGGGTGGGCGCTCAGGTCGGACTCGACCTGCACGATCCAGGACAACCCCCGTTCGCTCAGCGCGTCGCGGAAGTGGGCGTTGTTGCCGTAACCGGCGTCAGCGGCGACCACCGGCGGACGCAAGCCCCACTCGGTGAGTTCGTCGATCATCTCCAGCGCCAGGCGCCACTTCGGCTGATGACCCAGCTCGTCGGGGATGCCTGCTCGTTTGCGCTGCAACCGGACAGCGTCGAGCCTGCGTTCGCGCTCTGCCTCATTCAAGCCCTCGTCCAGAGTGTTCTCGACCGCGGCGGTATCCCAGCTGCCCGGCAGGAACAGGCGCCAGTCCAACGGGCAGGAAGCGTGGTCGGTGACGGCGTGGATGCTGACACCGATCTGGCAGTTGCCGACCTTTCCGAGTGTCCCGGAGTACTGCCGCGCCACCCCGGGCGAGGCCTTGCCGTCCTTGGGGAAGCCGGTGTCGTCGATGACCCACGCGACCGGCTCGATCACCTCCACCGCCTTGGCCGCGATGCGAGAACGCACCGCGCTCACGTCCCAGGTCGAGGAGGACACGAACTGCTGCAGGCCCTGGTGGTCCACCCCGAGGCGTTCGGCCATCGGCTGCATCGACTTGCGGGCCCCGTCCAGCAGGAGCCCACGCAGGTAGGTCTGTCCCTTGGCCCGCTGATCGGTTCGGGTCAGCGGCGCGAAGATGCCCGCGGCGAAGTCCTCCAGCTGCTCGCGCACCCCGGCCAGGTCCTCAGGAGTCACCGCGACAGCGCACCACGCGGCGACCATCCTTGGCAAGACCTAACAAAGCACTACTAGGCCCTGTCCCGTGGATCATGGGGGTGGTCCACAGCCGTGATCGCGCATGGATCGCGGGATGAGCGGGTGGTGGAGTCACGCCGTCGACCTCATGTGCTGACGGCTCGCTGGCCGGCGGTCGAGGTCGTCAGCTCGTGGTCTGCATGGAGCGTCGACGCGCGCGCACCATGCCGATCACCGCGCAGGCCAGCGCCAGCACGCCGCCGCCGGCTGCCCCGATGGCGAAGCCGGAGCCGAAGGCGCCCGCCGGGGCGGCGTGCACCAAACCGGCCAGGAAGGCGAGCACGAGCACCGTGTACGGCATCAGGCGCCGTGCTTGGAACCAGCGGGGGTCGTCGGCGCGGACCCCCAGGCGGGTGGCGTACGCCAGGGCGAACCACGAGGCGGTGCCGGTCACGGCAAAGGTGGTCAGCGCGTAGGGCAGTGCCGTGCGGCCGCCGATCCAGACCATGGCGGTGGCGGCTGCGGTGCCCAGCCACAGCGCGACCTGCAGGCCGACGGCGGATGCCTCGTTCCACACGTCGCGCTGGCGTTCCTCGCGGTAGAAGGGGCTGGCGAGGTCACCGATGCCTTCTGCCAGGCGCATGAACGGGCCGTCCTGCCCGCGCGGCTGCTCGTGTTCCTGTTCGAGGGCTTCGTCGTGCTGGTTCACGTTCGGACCTCCGTGGCGGGGTGGCTGTCGGGGTGGCTGTCGGGGTGGCTGGGTGCGCCGGCTGTGCCGAAGAGGTCCTCGACGCTGCGTCCGAGCCGGCGGGCGATGGCCAGGGCGAGGTACACCGAAGGGGCGTAGTTGCCGGCTTCGACGGCGACCACGGTCTGACGGGTGACCTCGACCGCGTCGGCGAGCTCGGCCTGCGTCATCCCCAGAGCGGTGCGAGCTGTGCGGACGCTGTTGCTGCGCCCTTGCGCCGAGGATCTGCCCATGGGCTGAGTGTCAAGTTCACCTGACTAGATGTCAAGGGAACTAGACGCGGAAGGATGTCATCAGGGCCTGGTCGAAGTTCGCTCGCACTTCGTCAAGACCGTGAAGCCGTCGGCCGCTCTCGACCGCGCACCATCCGCGGGATGACCGCGCGTTCGGACCCGCGGTGGACAGCGGTGCTGCAGGCGGGAGCGAACACGCCGGGGTGGGCCGTCACCGCTCGGGCGTGTCGGTGGTGGTCTGCAGCGAGACCGTCCGGCAACC
>NZ_JBKBCT010000085.1:0-16555 GCF_050871525.1 Kineococcus auxinigenes
GGCGTGGTCCGCGACGGCTCCGACCTGCCGCGCCTGGCCCGCGCCCGGCGCAACATGGAGCTCCCCGAGGCATTCGGCATCCAGCCGTTGTGAGACGCGGGGCGGGCGGACCCCCCGGCCGCCCGCCCCGCTCCCTCAGCCCTCCGCGGTGAACGCGGAGGAGTCCACCCGGACGACCTGACCGAGCCCGCCCTGGCCGAGGAACGCCCCGGCGACGCTCCAGGCGGTGGAGTGCAGGGCACCGTCGGCCCAGCGCAGCCCGACCGGCATCGGCACCTGGGCGATCGAGCGGGACCCGTCGGTGTCCACCCGGACGATCCGGCCCACGGAGGAGGGGTCGAAACCGGGCCCTGGCTCTCCGGGCGGCAACCCCTCGAGCAGTTCGGAGACGTACACCTCGCCGTCGTCGCCGACGGCCACGCCCGTCGGCGCGTCCAGGCCGGTGATCTCGTCCACCAGTTCCCCGGAGACCGGGTCGAGCACGTAGACGCGCCCCTGACCGGGCGCCTCGCCCACGAGGCCCGAGACGTACAGGTTCCCGTCCGGCCCCCACGCCAGGCCGGTGGGCACGGAGTCGCAGCCGGTGTGCTCGGGGTCGTTGTTCGGGCGGCCCTCGCAAGCGCCTGCGGTGACGGTCTCCGGGACGAAGAACGTGCTGACCGTGCCGTGCCGGTCCACGGCCAGCACAGCGTTCGCACCGCCGTCGGCGACGTACGCGTACGCCGTCCCGTGTCCCCGCCCGCCGAGCACGGCGAACGGGTTGCTCAGCGCGTCCAGCGGTGCGCCGTCGTCACCGAACTGCCGCTGCCCGTCGGGGTTCTCGGCGAGCTCGTGGGCGGCGAGGTCGGCCAGCGGACGCGGACCCACCCCGGGCTTGGACAGGTACAGCGTGGAGGCCCCCGGCCCCTCCCCCTCGCCGGTCACGACGAGCAACCCCTCACCCGTGCGGTCCACGCCCGCCGGGGCGGTGAAACCCGCCACCCGCACGACCGGTCCCCTGCCGCCGGGGACGATCCCGCTGATCTCGCCGGTGGCGCTCTCGGCCGCGTAGAACTTCCCGTTCCGGAACGACAGGCCGAACGGGTCGTCGAGCCCCTGTGCGACGACCTCGATCGGCTCGTGCCGCGGCGGGTCCCCCGCCGCTGCCGGGGCGGCGAGGCCGACACCGGCCACCGCCGCCATGGTGATCACTGATGCTGCCCTGAACCGGTGCGCCATCCGATCCTCCAACCCTCCGGGGCCGCCGTCGGTCCCGTGGGCGCCGGACGCTACTCCGAACGGGTGAGGGTGACCAGCACCCTCCCGGGGGTCAGGTGTGCGCCTCGAGGACGCGCCGAGCGAGGGTCGCGAGCTCCTCGCGCACCCGCGCCGGATCCACGACCACCACGTCCGCACCCAGCGTCAGCAGCTGCCCGGCCGCGACCTCGGGTTCCTCCAGCGCGAACCGCACCGTCCGCCAGCCCGCGGCGTCCGGTTCCCCGGCGCTCCCCAGCGCCTCGGCCGCCACCTGCTCCCCGAGCACCGACGGCAGGGCACGCACCCCGCGCGGGGACAGGCGCGCGGTGACGGCCACCCGCCCCAGCGAGCGCTCGAACTCCGCCGAGGACGCCGCCCACCACGCGGCCAGGTCGAAACCCCCCGGCCGCTCGAAGCGCCCGGGCAGCAGTTCGGCGCCCCGCACCCGAGCCGCCCGGTACGTGCGCACCCGCCCCCGCGAGGACGCCACCAGGTACCAGACCCCGGCCTTGAGGACCAGGCCCAGCGGTTCCAGGACCCGCTCGCGCTCCTCACCACCCGGGACGCGGCCGTAGGACAGGCGCACCGGCCGCTGCTCCCACACCGCTCGCCCCAGCACCGCCAGGCCCGGGGTGTCCTCCTCGGCGCGGAACCAGCCGGGCGCGTCGAGGAGGAACCTCTGCGCCAGCGCACCGGCCCGCTCGCGCAGCTCCACCGGCAGGGTCGCGGCCACCTTCGCGGTGGCCGCCGCACCCGCCCCGCCCAGCCCCAGCGCGGCCAGTTCCCGCGGTGCGGAGAGGGCGAGCAGCGCCACCGCCTCCCGGGACGTCAGCCCGTCCAGGTGCGAGCGCCAGCCGTCGACGAGCCGCACCCCGCCGCCGCGCCCCGGTTCGCTCCAGATCGGCACGCCGGCCGCACGCAGCGCGGCCACGTCCCGGTGGGCGGTGCGCTCGGAGACCCCGAGCTCGCGCGCCAGCTCCGGCACCGTCGCCGCCCGGCGACGCTGCAGCTGGAACAGCAGGGCGACGAGCCGTTCGGAACGCACCGGCCCATGGTGCCCGGAAACCCTGACGGCGGTTGTCAGGGTTGCGCGCGAGGGTGGACGCGTGAACGAGCAGAGCACTGCCTGGGCCTCTCCCGACCTGACCGGCCGCGTCGCCCTCGTGGCGGGCGGCACCCGCGGCGCGAGCCGCGCCACCGCCGTCGAGCTCGGCCGCGCCGGCGCCACCGTGTGGGTGAGCGGGCGCTCCAGCGCCGCCGGCCGCTCCGAGGTGGACCGCTCCGAGACCATCGAGGAGACCGCCGCCCTCGTCGACGACGCCGGCGGCCGCGGCGTGCCGGTGCGCTGCGACCACCTCGACCCCGCGCAGGTGCGGGCGCTGGCCGCGCGGGTGGAGGCCGAGCACGGCCGCCTCGACGTCCTCGTCGACGGCGTGTGGGGCGGTGACCACCTGATGACGTGGGGGGCACCGGTGTGGGAGCACGACCTGACCGCGAGCCTGCGGATGCTGCGGCTGGGGATCGAGTCGCACGTCGTCACCGCGCACGCGCTGCTGCCCCTGCTGCTGCGGGAACCCGGTGGCCTCGTGGTGGTGATGACGGACGGGACCGCCGAGCACAACTCCCGCTACCGCACCGGCACCACCCTGGCGTTCCACGTCGCCAAGGCCGCCTCGCACCCGCTGGCGGTGGCGCTGGCCGCCGAGACCGCTCCGCACGGGTGCACCGCCGTCGCGCTGACCCCGGGCTGGCTGCGCTCGGAGGCGATGCTGGACACGTTCGGCGTCACCGAGGAGAACTGGCGAGACGCGCTGGAGCAGGAACCCCACTTCGCGATCTCGGAGTCGCCGGTGTTCACGGGCCGGTGCGTGGCGGCGCTGGCCGCCGATCCGCAGCGCTCGAGGTTCTCCGGCCGCACCCTGGACTCCGGTTCCCTGGCGCGCGAGTACGGCATCGACGACGTCGACGGCAGCCGCCCGGACGGGTACCGGTACGTGACGGAGGTGCTGCTGGCCGGCCGCCCCGCGGACACCACCGGCTACCGCTGACCCCGGTCGCGCCGGTCAGGCGCCCAGGCGGCTGATCGTGAACGCGACGAGGAAACCCAGCGTCGTGATGAGCCCGGTGAGCACGTGGGTGCGCTCGAACGCCTCCGGGATCATCGTGTCGGCGACCATCGTGAGGATCGCGCCCGCGGCCAGGGCCGTGATCCCGGCGACGAGCTGCGGTGAGGCGCCGCCCAGCGCCAGGTACCCCAGGGCGGCGGCCAGCGCGCTGACGAGCGCGATGCCGCCCCACACCCCGAACACGTACCCCGCGCCGCGCCCGGCCTTCTTCATGCCCGCCGCGCTGGACAGCCCCTCGGGCACGTTGGAGATGAACACCGCCGCCACGACCGCGGTGCTCACCCCGCCACCGCCGAGCAGCCCGACGCCCAGCACCACCGACTCCGGGACCCCGTCCAGCAGCGCACCGATCGCGATGGCCGCACCGCTGCCGCCCTGCTGCGACTCCGACGGCTGCTGACCGCCGGAGCGCTTGCGGTGCCGGGCACCGTGGCGGGCGAGCACCGCGTTCGCCGCCACGTACACCAGGGCACCGGCCAGGAAGCTCAGCGCCGTCACCGGCAGGCCGCCGGTGTCCGCCGCCTCCTGGGCCAGGTCGAAGGCGAGCGCGGAGATCAGCACCCCGGCGCCGAACGCCATCACCCCGGCGACCACCCGGGACGGCACCCGCACGAACCAGGCGACCGCCGCACCGACGACCAGGGCGGCACCGCCCAGCAACCCCCACAGCCCCGCCTCGAGCCAGCCCGGCATCCCCGCTCCCCTCGTCGTCTCCCGACGGGGGGACCTACCCGGTGGGGGCCCGGGGAAACCTCCTCAGGTCCAGGTGAGCGCCCGCGCCGGGTCCTCCAGCACCGCGGCGACGTCGGCCAGGGCCCGCGAGCCGCTCTCCCCGTCGAGCATCCGGTGGTCGAACGACAGGCTCAGGGTGGCCAGGTAGCGGGGCTTCACCTTGCCCTTGTGCACCCACGGCTTCTGGGCGATCTTGCCGACCGCCAGGATCGCGGCCTCGCCGGGGTTGAGGATCGGGGTGCCGGTGTCGATGCCGAACGTGCCGACGTTCGTGATGGTGATGGTGCCCTCGGACAGGTCGGCCGGCTGCGCCTTGCCCTCGCGGGCCCTGGCGGCCACCTCGCCCAGGGAGACGGCGAGGTCCTTCAGGGTCATCTCGTCGGCGTCCTTGACGTTCGGCACCAGCAGCCCGCGCGGCGTGGCGACCGCGATGCCCAGGTTCACGTAGTTCTTGACCACGATGACCTGGTTCCGCTCGTCCCAGGTCGCGTTGACGTCGGGGTTGCGGCGCACCGCCACCAGCAGCGCCTTGGCGACCAGCAGCAGCGGCGAGACGCGCACCCCGGTGAACTCCGGGTCGGTCTTGAGCCGCTGCACCAGCTTCATGGTGCGGGTCGCGTCGACCGTGGTGAACACCGTGACGTGCGGGGCGGAGAACGCGCTCTCCACCATCGCCGCGGCCGTGGCCTTGCGGACTCCGCGGATCGGCACGTGCCGCTCGCGCTCGTGCCGGTCCTCGCGCCGCGCCGGCTCGGTGGGCGCCGAGGGCACCAGGGCCAGGACGTCCGCGCGGGTCACGGTGCCGCCCGGTCCGGTGGGGGTCGCGTCGGCCAGGTCCACCCCGAGGTCGCGGGCCAGCTTGCGCACCGGGGGTTTGGCCAGGACGTGCCCGCCGCCGGCCCGAGCGGGCGCGGGGCCCGGGGCGGGGACCGCGGGGGTCGCGCCGGCGGCGGGCGTGGCGGCAGGAGCCGCAGCCGGGCTCCGGCGCCGGCGCACGGTCCCCTCGCGCGTGCCGTACCCCACGAGGGTGGCACCCGAGCTCTCGTCGTCGTCCGCGGCCCGCCCGGGGGCCTCACCGTGCCGTCGCTGCGGGTCGATCGCGGGTTCCGTCGCCGCGCGGTTCCCCGGCGCGCCCGGGTCCACCGCACCGGCGGCCCCGTCGCCGATGACGACGATGTCCGTGCCGACCTCGACGGTCGACCCCTCGGCCACCAGCAGGTCCACGACCGTGCCGGCGTAGGGGCTCGGCAGCTCGACGAGCGACTTGGCCGTCTCGATCTCCACGAGGACGTCGTTGACCGCGACGGTGTCGCCGGCGCGCACCTTCCACGACACGATCTCGGCCTCGGTGAGTCCTTCGCCCACGTCGGGCAGGGCGAACCGCTGGTGCACAGGTCCCCTTCGGGTTTCTCGGGTTCTTCGGGGTCGCGGGTCCTGCGGGACCCGTGGTGCCGCGCGGCTCAGGCCGCGAGCGCCTGCTCCACGGCGTCCAGGACGCGGTCGACCGACGGCAGGTAGTGCTCCTCGACGCGGGCCGCCGGGTACGGCAGGTGGTACCCGCCGACGCGCTTGACGGGCGCCTCCAGGGAGTAGAAGCACCGCTCGGTGATCTGCGCGGCGATCTCCGCGCCCGCGCCGTGGAACACGGGAGCCTCCTGCACGACGACGAGCCGGCCGGTGCGGCGCACCGACTCCGCCACCGTGTCCACGTCCAGCGGGGAGATGGAGCGCAGGTCCACGACCTCCAGCTGCGTGCCGTCCTGCGCGGCCTCCGCGGCGGCGTCCAGCGCCAGCTTCACCGTGGGCCCGTACGCCACGAGCGTGGCGTCGGTGCCGGCGCGCAGCACGCGGGCGCGGTGCAGCGGCGTCACCTGTCCGGGGCCGAGGTCGGTGTCCACGTCGCCCTTGTCCCAGTAGCGGCGCTCCGGTTCCATGAACACCACCGGGTCCGCGCAGGCGATCGACTGCTGCACCATCCAGTACGCGTCGTGCGCGGTGGAGGGGTACACCACGCGCAGCCCGGCGGTGTGCGCGAACAGCACCTCGGGGCTCTCGGAGTGGTGCTCCACCGAGCCGATGCCGCCGCCCGCGGGCATGCGGATCACGACCGGCACCGCCAGGAGGCCGCGCGAGCGCGCCCGCAGCTTCGCCAGCTGGGTGACGATCTGGCTGAACGCCGGGTACACGAACCCGTTGAACTGGATCTCGCACACCGGCCGGTACCCGCGCAGCGCCATCCCGAGCGCGGTGCCGACGATGCCGGCCTCGGCCAGCGGGGTGTCCAGGACGCGGTCCTCGCCGAAGTCCTTCTGCAGCCCGTCGGTGACGCGGAAGACCCCGCCCAGGCGGCCGATGTCCTCCCCCATCAGCAGCACCCGCGGGTCGCGTTCCATGGCGGCCCGCAGGCCGGCGTTGATCGCCTTGGCGATCGGCATGCGCTCCATCAGCGGTCCCTCCCGGCGGTGGCGTGCTGGTCGTGGTGCTCCTGCTGGGGCGCGTCCTGCTCGTGGCGGGCCCAGGCGGCGAGGAACTCGTCGCGCTCGGCCTGCACCTGCGGGTGCGGCTCGGCGTAGGCGTGCTCGAACATCGACGCCGGCTCCGGGTCGGGCATGTCGCGCACCCCGGCGCGCAGCCGGGTGGCGAACTCGTCGGCCTCCACGGCCAGCGCCTGCTCGAAGGCGTCGTCGAGGACCCCCTCGGCGCGCAGGTGGGTGCGCAGCCGGTCGATCGGGTCGCGGTCGCGCCAGGCGTCGACCTCCGCCGCGTCGCGGTAGCGGCTGGGGTCGTCGGCGGTGGTGTGCGCGCCCATCCGGTACGTGTACGCCTCGACGAACGTGGGGCCGCCGCCGCTGCGGGCGCGTTCCAGGGCGCTGCGCAGCACGGCGAGGACGGCCAGCACGTCGTTGCCGTCGACGAGGACGCCGGGAATCCCGACGCCCTCGGCGCGCCGGTGCAGCGGCACCGTCGACTGCCGCCGGACGGGCTCGGAGATCGCCCACTGGTTGTTCTGGCACAGGAACACGACGGGGGCGTTGTAGACGGCCGCCCACGTCAGCGCCTCGGCGGTCTCGCCCTGGCTGGTGGCGCCGTCCCCCAGGCAGGCCACGACGGCCGTGTCGCGCCCCGGGTCGCCGGTGCCGACGGCGCCGTCGCGCTGCACGCCCATGGCGTAGCCGACGGCCGGCAGGAGCTGGGCGGCGATGACGAGCGTGTACGGGTGCACACCGAGCGCCACCGGGTCCCAGCCGCCGTGGTCGACGCCCCGGTACAGGCTCAGCACGTGGAGCGGGTCCGCCTCGCGCACCAGGAGGAAGCCGTGGTCGCGGTAGGTGGGGAAGACGTGGTCCTGGCGGCGCAGGGCCCGGGCGGCGCCGACCTGCGCGGCCTCCTGGCCGCGGCTGCCCGCCCACAGGCCCAGCTGCCCCTGGCGCTGCAGGGCCTCGGCCTCGGTGTCCAGCCGGCGCATGAGGACCAGGTCGCGCAGCAGGCCGAGCAGCTCGTCCGGCTCGAGCCGCACGTCGTAGCCCGGGTGCTCGCGGCGGACGCCGTCGGCGTCCAGCAGCTGCACCATCTCGCCGGTGCGTGTCCCGGCCGGGCCGGTCGCCGCCTCGCTCACGTGCTCCCCCTCCGTCGGACGCCGTCGGTGGCCGGCCACCGCGGCGCAACCTACGGTCCCGTACCTTACGGAGGCGTACCCTACGCGAGAGCAGGTCCACGTTCCACGGGACGCGGGCGAGCGGGTGTCAGCGCAGCCGGGCCGCGACGTCCAGGAAGCGGGAGTTCGCCGCCGTCTCCCCGACCGTGACGCGCACCCCGTCGGAGCCGTAACCGCGCACCGACAGGCCCTCCACGCCGAACGCGTCGACGAGCGCGGGGGTGCGCTCACCCACCGGCAGCCAGAAGAAGTTGCCCTGCGCGTCCGGCACCGCCCAGCCCTGCTCGCGCAGACCGCCGACGACCCGCCGGCGCTCGGCCACCAGTGCGGCCACCCGCTCCATGAGCTCCGCCTCCGCCGCGTCCTGCAGCGAGGCCACCACCGCCGCCTGGGCGATGCCGGACACGCCGAACGGCGTGGCGGCGCGCCGCAGCGCCGAGGCGACGTGCGGGTGCGCGGCGGCCACCCCCACCCGCAGCCCCGCCAGCCCGTACGCCTTGGAGAAGGTGCGCAGCACCACCACGTTGGGGCGGTCGTGCAGCACGTCCACCCCGTCGGGCACCTCGGGGTCGTCGACGAACTCCCGGTACGCCTCGTCGAGCACCACCAGGACGTCGCCGGGCACCTGCGCCAGGAACTCCTCCAGCCCCCCGGAGCGGATCGCCGGGCCGGTGGGGTTGTTCGGCGAGCACAGCAGCACCAGGCGGGTGCGCTCCCCGACCGCCGCGAGCATCGAGGGCAGGTCGTGCCTGCCCTCGGCCGTCAGGGGGACGGGCACCGGTACCGCGTCGCCGACGGCGGCGACGATCGGGTAGGCCTCGAAGGAGCGCCAGGCGAAGACGACCTCGTCGCCGGGGTCGCAGGCGATCTCCACCAGCTGGGCCAGCAACCGCACGCTGCCGGTCGCCGCGACGAGCCGCTCGGGCTCGAGGCCCCACCTGCTCCCCACCGCCGCCAGCATCTGCGTCGCCGCGGGGTCGGGGTAGCGGTTGACCCCGGTCGCCGCCCGGGTGATGGCCGTCAGCACGCTGGGCAGCGGCGGGTACGGGTTCTCGTTGGAGGAGAGCTTGAACACCTCCAGCCCCTCGCGCGCCGCGGCGGGCCTGCCCGCCACGTAGGCGGGCACCTTCGCCACGGTCGACCGCAGGCGCGGGAGGAGATCGGCGGCGCTGGGGGTCGGCACCCGGTCAGCTTAGGACCGCTCCCCGCCGCGGCCGCGGGTGCCGCCCGCGGTGGGAGCGCACCGCGCGGCACCCGCGGGTACCGTCGCCGGGCGAGACCCCGGCACCCGCCGGGGACGTCGGCGACGCACGCGACCCGAGACCACCACCGAGCAGCTGGACGGTTCCCCATGCGCGATCCAGGTACCGGGCGCACCCCCCGGATGGTCCCCTTCGAGGACGACCCGTCGGCGCTGCGCTCGACCTTCGCCCTGTTCCCCTCGGGCGTGGTCGCGCTGTCCGCCGTCGTGGACGGCGAGCCGGTCGTGCTGGTCGCCTCCTCCTTCCAGGTCGGCATCTCCGCCGATCCCCCGCTGGTCCTCTTCGCGGTGCAGCACACCTCCACGAGCTGGCCCAGGCTGCGCACCGCACCGCGGCTGGGCGTCTCCGTGCTCGGTGAGGCCCACGACGCCGTCGCCCGCCAGCTGGCCTCCAGGGCCGCCGACCGCTTCGCCGGCGTCGAGACCACGACGACGCCCACGGGGGCGCACCTGGTCCACGGCGCACCCGTGTGGATGGAGTGCAGCATCCACTCCGAGGTCCCCGCCGGCGACCACGACGTCGTGCTGCTGCAGGTGCACGCCACGGGCACCGCTCCCGACACCGAGCCGCTGGTGTGGCACGGCTCCTCCTTCCGCGCGCTCACGCCCCGCACCGGCGCCTGAACCGCACCTCCGGCCACCGCTCGCACCGCGGCTCACCGCCGCTGCGCGCGGTAGTCGAAGACGTCGACGCGGGCACCGGGGGCGTCGAGGAAGGCGCCGGCGGAGCTGCGGTAGCCCACCAGGGCCTCGTCGGTGCTGGAGTCGACCAGGGCGGCGGTGTCCAGGTAGCTGCGCCACCCGTGCGCGACCAGCGGGTCGTCTGCCACGGCCGCGGCGAAGTCCGGGTCGTCGCCGACGTCGCGGCGCACGACGGTGCGCGACGCCGATCCCCGGGCGGCCTCCCCGTCCAGGGCGGGCACGAGGTCACCGGTGTGCTCCAGCGAGAGCACCTGCACCTGCGCGGGCACCTCGATGCCGTCGACGGGTGAACCGGCGGTGACGACGTGGGTGACGCGGTACGCCCGCAGGAAGTCCTCGTCGGAGGCCAGCGCCGCCGCCGTCAGCCCGCCCTGGCTGTGCCCGGCCAGCATCACCGGCTCCTGCGCACCCACCCCGGCCAGCCGCATCGCCTCGGCGACGGCCGCCGTGGTGGCGGTCGGCTGACCGGCCACGGCCCGCAGGTTCGTCGTCAGGTCCATGGGGGTGCCGCCGGCGGCCGGAAGCGGCGTCCAGTCCTGCGTGCCGGGCACCTCGACGATCCACGCGACGGCGCCGTCGGCGTGCGTGACCCGTTCCAGCCGCACGACCCCGGCCTCGGGCCGGCCCGCCGCGGGCATGCGGTCCCCCACCGAGTCCGCCGGGCCGTCCGGCGCGAAACCGGTGGACTGGTGCGCCACCCCGTCGAGGACCTCGGCGATGCCCCGGGGCGGGCGGGTGGGCACCGCCCGCGGGGCCGCGGGCGACACCTGCACCCCGGTCGGCCGGAACAGCGGGCTCACGCCGCCCACCGCGGTGAGGGCACCGGCGACCTCCGCCGCTCCCGCACCGGGACGCAACAGCTGCGGCGCGAGCACCGTGAGCCCCGCCCCCAGCACGGGGGACCGCCGCGCAGCGGTCTGCACCACCGCCGGCGCGGTGGCCACGGCCTCCTGCACGAGCCAGGGGTGCTCCGCGAGCAGCAGAGCGGCCCGGTGGACGTCACCGCGCACGCGGTCGTCGATCCGGCCGTGCTCCTCACGGGCGATCGCGGTCAGCTCCTCCAGGTCCACCTCCCCGGTGGCGGCCACCTGCGCCAGGGCCCTGACGAGCACGAGGTCCTGGGCCTGCGCCGTGCGCAGCGCGACGTCGGCGGCCAGCAGCCCGGCAGCGCCCGCGGCCAGCGCCGGCGCCGCCTCCACCACGACCTCGGCGGCTGCGCGCCGCGCCACCTGCACGGCCGCGTCCGCGGCGGCCTCGCCCGCCCGGTAGCGCAGCGACGCCGTGCGCAGCAGCACGGACAGCGCCAGCACCCGGGCGGCCAGGGGCACGGCCGCGCCCGAGCCGAGCAGCAGCTCCGCCAGGGCCCGTTCGGCCGGCAGCCCGGTCGCCGGCGCCAGGGGCGCGCTGAGCAGCAGCGCGGGGTCCAGGGCGGCGGCCGCCAGCTCGGCACCGCACGCGGCGACGTCGGCGGCAGCCCGCGCCAGCACCCCGGCGGCGGCGTCGAGCGCGTCGGGGTCCACGGTGAGGGAGCCGGCGCTGACGGTCAGGGCGTCGCTCACGCCGCACCCGCGGACGGACCGGCCCCCGCGGCCGTCGCCGCACCGAGGGCCACGACGGCAGCGCGGTGCGCCGCGAGCCGCCCTGCGGCCTCCTCGCACCCCGTGGCGAGGGCACCGGCAGCGCGGACCACCTCGGCCAGCCGTGAGCGGAAGGCGGCCGCGCCGGCCCCTGCCCAGTCGATCCCGCCGGCGCCGGCGAGCCGCTCGCCCGCCTCGCGCACACCCTCGCCGGCGCGGGCGACCTCCCGCACCAGCGCTCCCAGCCGCGCCTCACCCAGTTCCGGGCCCACCTGCGCTCCTCCTCCCCGGCCGCCACCGGCCGGTCCCCGTCCTCGCCGCAGGGACGCTAGGTCGCACCGCCGGCCCCGCCCCCGCCGCGCGGCACCGCCTGTGGACACCGGCTCCGGGGTGCCCGTTGTGCAGCGCCCGGCGACCATGGGGACGTGCGTGCGGGTGCGGACGACGGTCAGGAGTTCGTGAAGCGGGCGGCAGCACCGCCGGGAGCGCTGGCGGCCGAGGCCGCCGGGCTGGCGTGGTTGGCCGCGGCCGGCGGGGCGGCGGTGTGCCGGGTGCGCGAGGTGCGCCCGGACGCCCTCGTGCTCGACCGCGTCCAGGAGGTGCCCGCCACGGCCGCCGCGGCGGAGGCGTTCGGGCGCGACCTGGCCACCACCCACGCCGCGGGCGCGGACCGCTTCGGAGCACCGCCCCCGGGCGTGCCGGGGGACGCGTGGATCGCGTCGCTGCCCCTGTCGATGAGCTCCGCCCCCGAGCCGTGGGGGCGCTTCTACGCGACCCGGCGGGTGCAGCCGTACCTGCGCGCGGCCCGCGACCGCGACGCGGTGGACGCGGCGGGGGCGGCGGTCGTCGAGCGCGTGTGCCAGCGGCTGAGCGAGGGCGACGAGGCGCTGTGCGCCGGCGGCGAGCGCCCGGCCCGCCTGCACGGGGACCTGTGGTCCGGCAACGTGCTGTGGTCACCGGGCGGGGCGGTGCTCGTCGACTGCGCCGCGCACGGCGGCCACCCCGAGACGGACCTGGCGATGCTGGCCCTGTTCGGGCTGCCCCACCTGGACCGGGTGCTCGCCGCGTACACCGAGGCGGCGGGCACGCCGCAGGGGTGGCGGGCCCGGGTTCCCCTGCACCAGCTGCACCCCCTGCTCGTGCACGCCGTCCTGTTCGGCGGCGGGTACGGCACCCGGGCGGTGCGCGCGGCCGAGCAGGCGCTGGCCCTGTGAGCAGCGGGACGGGCGCACCGCTCCACGAGCACCCCGTCGAGGTCCTGCACCTGCTGGTGTCCCCTGAGCACGCCTACTTCGGCCGCCCCCGCGACGGGGCGGCGCAGGTGCCCACCCACGACCTCGACGAGGTGGAGGTCGTGGCGGGCAAGGGCCTGCGCGGGGACCGGTTCTTCGGCAAGGCCGCCCACATGGACGCCGCCGTGACGTTCCTGGCGGTCGAGGCGTGGGAGGCGGTCGCCGCCGACCTGGCGCTGCCCACCGTGCCGGACCCCCTGCTGGCCCGGCGCAACCTCGTCGTGCGCGGCGTCGAGCTGGACCCGCTGCGCGGGCACGAGTTCGAGCTGGTCACCGCCGCCGGGACGGTGCGCTTCCGCGGCGGTCGGCCGGCGAACCCGTGCGCGTGGATGGACCGCGTCGTCGCGGACGGCGCCCACCGCGCGATGCGCGGGCGCGGCGGGCTGCGCTGCACCCCCGTCTCCGACGGGCGCATCGCCCGGGGCGCCGGCGTGCTGCGCGCGCCTGTCCCGCTGGACCCCGCCCGTGCCGGTGAGGCGGTGCTGCGCCGCACTCCCCTGCCGTGATCGGGGTGCGGACCCCCCGCGCAGCGCCCAGGGTGGGGCCATGGTGGAGAAGGGCGACCACGTCAGCTGGAACACCTCCCAGGGGGAGACGACCGGGAAGGTCGTCGACAGGGAGACCGACGACTTCGAGCTGGACGGCAAGCAGCGCCGCGCTTCGAAGGACGACCCGCAGGTCGTCGTGGAGAGCGACAAGAGCGGCAAGCAGGCTGCGCACAAGGAGTCCTCGGTGGAGGAGGCCTGAGAACCCCGCCGACCGCACGGGCCGCGGTCGCGCTCGTGGGACCATGACCCCCGTGACCGCAGCCGACGTGGACCTCGCACCCGCCAGCCTCGGAGAACCGGCCCTCGGTCCCCTCGACGGGCGCTACCGCCGTTCGGTGGCTCCCCTGGCCGAGCACCTGTCCGAGGCCGCGCTGAACCGCCGCCGCATCCACGTCGAGGCGGAGTGGCTCATCCACCTCGGCACGCACGACGTCGTCCCGGGCGTGCGCCGCCTGACCGGCGAGGAGGTGGGGCTGCTGCGCGCGCTGCCGCTGCGCTTCGACGCCGCCGCCGTGGCCGAGCTCGCCGAGATCGAGCGCGTCACCGTCCACGACGTCAAGGCCGTGGAGTACTGGATCAAGCGGCGCCTGGAGGGCACGTCGCTGACCGACGTGGCCGAGCTGGTGCACCTGTTCTGCACCAGCGAGGACATCAACAACCTCTCCTACGCCCTCATGGTGCGCGACGCCGTGCAGCAGGTCTGGCTGCCCGCCGCCACCGGCCTGACCGACGACGTGGCCCGGATGGCGCACGAGCTGCGCGACCTGCCGATGCTCAGCCGCACCCACGGCCAGCCCGCGACGCCGACGACGCTCGGCAAGGAGCTCGCCGTGCTCGCCCACCGGCTGCGCCGGCAGCTGTCCCGCGTGGGTCGCGCCGAGTTCCTCGGCAAGTTCAACGGTGCCACCGGCACCTACGCCGCCCACCGCACCGCCGTGCCCGGCACCGACTGGCCGGCGGTGTCGAAGGCGTTCGTGGAGTCCCTGGGCCTGACGTGGAACCCGCTGACCACGCAGATCGAGTCCCACGACTGGCAGGCGGAGCTGTACGCGGACGTCGCCCGCTTCGGCCGGGTGCTGCACAACCTCTGCACGGACGTGTGGACGTACATCTCCTACGGCTACTTCGCGCAGGTCCGCGGCCAGGGCACCGTCGGCTCCTCCACGATGCCGCACAAGGTGAACCCCATCCGGTTCGAGAACGCCGAGGCCAACCTCGAGATCTCCGGCGGGCTGTTCCGGGTGCTGGAGGAGACCCTGACGACCTCCCGCCTGCAGCGCGACCTCACCGACTCCTCCACGCAGCGCAACATCGGTGTCGCCTTCGGCCACTCCCTGCTGGCGATCGAGAACGCCCGCAAGGGCCTGGCCGGCCTGGACGCGGTGCCCGCCGCGCTGGCCGCCGACCTGGACGCGACGTGGGAGGTCCTGGGTGAGGCGGTGCAGTCCGTGATGCGCGTGCACGGGCTGCCCGAGCCGTACGAGCGGCTCAAGGAGCTGACCCGCGGCCGCAAGGTGGACCAGTCCAAGCTGCGCGAGTTCGTCGCGGGTCTGGGACTGCCGGAGGGCGAGGCGGCCCGCCTGTCGCTGCTGACGCCCGGTGACTACACCGGCGACGCCTCGGCCCTGGTGGACGTGCTCGACCAGCCGTCCGCCTGAGGTGCGCGCGGTCCTCGTCGAGCGGTTCGGGGCCCTGCCCGGCCTGACGGAGGTCCCCGACCCCGCTCCCGCCCCGCACGGAGTGGTCGTCGCCGTCGAGGCGACGGGAGTGTGCCGCAGCGACTGGCACGCCTGGCAGGGCCACGACCAGGACGTGGTCCTCCCACACGTGCCCGGTCACGAGCTCGCGGGCACCGTGGTGGCGGTCGGCGGGCACGTGCGCGGCTGGCGCCCCGGGGACAGGGTCACCACCCCGTTCGTGACGGCCTGCGGCACCTGCCCGGAGTGCGCCGCCGGTCAGCAGCAGGTGTGCCGGGCGCAGACCCAGCCGGGCTTCACCGGCTGGGGCTCGTTCGCCGAGCTGGTCGCCCTCGACCACGCCGACGTCAACCTCGTGCGCCTGCACGACGACCTCCCGTCCAGCGCCGCCGCGGCGCTCGGCTGCCGGGTCGCGACGGCCTTCCGGGCGGTCACGGACGTGGGACGGGTGCGTGCCGGTGAGTCCGTGGCTGTGCACGGCTGCGGCGGGGTCGGCCTGTCGGCCGTGGCTGTCGCCAGCGCGGCCGGCGCCAGGGTCGTCGCGACGGACCCGTCCCCTGCCGCCCGGGATCTGGCGCGGGAGTTCGGTGCCGCGCACGTCGTGGACCCGGCCGACGGCGACGTCGTCGCCGCGGTCACCGAGCTCACCGGGGGTGGTGCGCACGTGTCGATCGACGCGGTCGGATCGGTCGTCACCTGCGAGGCGTCGGTGCGTTGCCTGCGCCGCCGCGGCCGGCACGTGCAGGTCGGGCTGCTGCCTCCCGCGGCGGGCCGACCAGCGGTGCCGATGGACCGCGTGGTCGCACTGGAGCTCCGACTCCTCGGCAGCCACGGCATGGCGGCCCACGACTACCCCCGCCTGCTGTCCCTGGTGACGTCCAGCGCTTTCCCGCTGGGACGCTTGGTCGGGCGGCAGCTGCCCCTGGAGGCGGGTCCCCGGGCGCTGCGGGAGCTGGACCACCCGGGGACCGCCGGCATCACCGTGCTGCGGCCCTGACCACGGCCGGTGTCACAGGTACGGGCGGGTGAGGAGTTCGACGCCGTGCCCGGCCGGATCCATGACGTACAAGCCCCGCCCACCGTGCTCGGTGTTCGTCTGCCCCGGCCGGGTGCGCTGCGGGTCTGCCCAGAACGTGGTGCCGCGTTCCTGCAGCAGGGCGACCGCGCGGTCGAACAGGTCGTCGTCGACGAGGAACGCGTAGTGCTGCATCTGGATCTCGACGGGCGGCTCCGCGAACTGCAACAGGACGCCGTCGGGCAGCACCAGGTTGGTGAAGAGGCCCCAGTTCGGTGCCGGGAGCGCCTCGATCAGGTCTCGGTAGAAGAGTGCCGATTCCTCACGGTCGAGCGCCGCGATGATGGTGTGGTTGAAGCTGGCAGGCATGGCTGGCCCCGTTCGTGTCGAACCCCAGTGGGAACCCGAACCGGCGGTACGGCGACTGGTCGTCATGGCCGCGTGCTCCGCGGGCGCGAGAGAGACGGACTGTCGTCGATCCCTGCGCCGGCCGGGGAAGAGGTGACCTCCTGCGCTTCCGCCCATCCGGGGCTCGTGCGCGACGCTAGCACCGTAGGCCTGGTCTGGGAGGGTCCTTCATGTGCCACCCCACAACGTGAAGAAGGCCTGTGGGATGCACGATCGCACCCCACAGGCCTTCCACAACACACCACTCACAAAGATGAGTGGCCGGCGGTGTCCTACTCTCCCACCCAGTCTCCCGAGCAGTACCAT
>NZ_JBKBCT010000086.1:0-15668 GCF_050871525.1 Kineococcus auxinigenes
CGAAGGTCTGCACCGGCCCCACCTCCACACCCACCCCGCCATGATCAAAGAAGGGCGGTGCGTTGACCGGTTGAGACCGCCATGGTTTCCGCCACGAGGAAGCAGGTGGTGCGGGGGTGGTCAGGCGGCCAGGACGGCGTCGCAGACCTCCACCAGCGCCGCGCGCAGCGGGTCGGCCCGCTCGGCGAACGCCCGCTGCGCGCGCACGTACTGCGCCTTGCCCTCCGGCGTCTCGATCGGCACTGGCTCGTACCCCAGCGGCGTCACGTCGTACGGGGAGGCGCGCATGTCCAGCTCGCGCACGTCCCTGGCCAGCTCGAAGCAGTCCAGCAGCAGCTCGCCGGGCACCGCGGGCGAGAGCTTCATCGCCCAGCGGTAGCAGTCCATCGTGGCGTGCAGGCACCCCGGCTGCTCCTGCGCGGCCTGCCCCTCGCGGGTGGGGGCCAGCTCGTTGCGCGGCACCGCGGACGGGGTGAAGAACCGGAACGCGTCGTAGTGGCTGCAGCGGATGCGGTGCGACTCCACCACCGCGTCGGTGCCGGCGTGCCCCAGGCGCAGCGGCAGGCCCGCGTGCCGCACCTGCTCCGGCGAGCTGCGGTGCACCATCGCCCACTCGTGCAGCCCGAAGCAGCCCAGCTGCGCGGGACGGGTGCGGGTGGCGGCCAGGACGTCGCGGGCCAGGCGCACCGTGGGCCCGCGCTGCGCGCGCAGCGACGCGCCGTCCACCACGACGCCGCGGGCGGTGCCCGCGTAGTGCGCCCACCCCTCGCGCTCCCCGGCGTCCAGCAGCTCCACGCCCACCCCGGGGTGCCAGCGGCGCAGCCTGCCGGGCGCCCACGAGTAGTACGTGAAGAGGAAGTCCTCCACGGGGTGCGCCTGGCCGCGCCCGCGCCGCTCGACGGCGGCCGCGGTCAGCGCGTGCGCGCGCTGCGCGTGCGCGGCCTCGCGCGCCGTCCACACCGCCCGCTCCAGCACCCGGGGACCGGCGAGCACGGCATCCGCTTCCACCGGGTCCAAGGTACCGACGCGGGTCCGGCAGACTGACCCGGTCCACGCCCGCACCAGGAGGTCCCCCGTGCCCGACACCCCCGCGCCGGTCGCCGTGTGCACCGTCGAGGCCCTGCCGGACGGCGGCGCCGTGCGCTACGACGGCCCCGGCGCCGACGCCCCGATCTCGGTCTTCAACGTCGACGGCGAGCTGTACGCCGTCGACGACACCTGCACCCACGCGAACGAGTCCCTGGCCGACGGCTGGGTGGAGGACTGCGCCGTGGAGTGCCCCCGGCACGCCTCGGCCTTCGACCTGCGCACCGGCGTCCCCTCGGGCCCCCCTGCGATCCGCCCGGTGCGCACCCACCGCGTCGAGGTCGTCGACGGGCAGGTCCTGGTGCACGTGGGCGAACCGCGCCCCTGAGGTTCCCGGCGTGCACAGCGGATCCACGGGTCGCTGAGCACAATGCCCGTTCACCAGCCGTTCAGATGCGCGAAGATGTCCTGGTGCGCCGCCTCGACCCCATCGACGCCAGGATCCTGCTCGCGCTGGACGACGACCCCCGCGCGACCGTCCTGGGCCTGTCGCGCCAGCTCGGCCTCGCCCGGGGCACCGTGCAGGCGCACCTGGAACGGCTGGAGTCCGACGGGGTGCTGCACCGCTTCTCCCGCCGCCTGGCGCCCGCGGCGCTCGGCTTCTCCATCTCCGCGTTCGTCATGATCGAGATCGTGCAGGGGCAGCAGGAGGACACGCTGAACCGGCTGCGGCGGATCCCCGAGGTGCTGGAGGTGCACGGCATCACCGGGGACGGGGACCTGATGTGCCGCATCGTGGCCCGCGACGCCGACGACCTGTACCGGGTCGGCCAGGACGTGCTGTCCATCCCGGGGGTGGTGCGCACCCGCACCTCGCTGGCGATGCGCGAGCTCGTCCCCTACCGGGTCGACCCGCTGCTGAACGACCTCGCCGACTGACCCGGCCGCCCCCGGGAGCGGCCGGCGGGCGCGTGGGCGGCGGCGCCGCGCGCGTGGGGCAGAATCAGGCGCGTGTTGCGGTGGCTGACGGCAGGCGAATCCCACGGTCCGGCGCTCGCGGGCATCCTCGAGGGCCTCCCGGCCGGCGTGGAGGTGTCCAGCGCCGACATCCGTGCCGCGCTGGCGCGCCGGCGCCTGGGGCACGGGCGCGGTGCGCGGATGAGCTTCGAGCAGGACGAGCTGGAGGTCATCGGCGGCATCCGCCACGGCCGCACCCAGGGCGGGCCGGTCGCGCTGCGCATCGGCAACTCCGAGTGGCCGCGCTGGCAGGAGGTCATGGCCGCCGACCCCGCCGACGCCGAGGGCCGCCGCTACGACGAACCGGGACGGCTGCCCGCGCGCGGGCGTTCCGCGCCGCTGACCCGCCCCCGCCCCGGTCACGCGGACCTGACGGGCATGCAGAAGTACGGCTTCACCGACGCCCGCCCGGTGCTGGAGCGCGCCTCGGCGCGCGAGACCGCCACCCGGGTGGCGCTGGGCGAGGTGGCGCGCGCGTTCCTCGCGCAGGCCGCGGGCGTGGAGGTCCTCTCCCACGTGGTGTCCATCGGCACCGTCGAGGTGGCGCCGGGCACGGTGCCCGGCCGCGGGCAGCGCGACGCGGTGGACGCGGACCCGGTGCGGTGCGCGGACCCCGGGGCCAGCGCCCGCATGGTCGCCGAGATCGACGACGCGCACTCCTCCGGCGACACCCTCGGCGGCGTCGTGGAGGTCGCCGTGCACGGCCTGCCGCCGGGGCTGGGCTCGTACGTGCACTGGGACCGCAAGCTGGACGCCCGCCTGGCCGCCGCCCTCATGGGCATCCAGGCCATCAAGGGCGTGGAGGTCGGCGACGGGTTCGAGACCGCGCGCCGTCGCGGCTCGGCCGCGCACGACGAGATCGAGCGCACCGACGGCGGCGAGGGCCCGGCGGGCATGACGGTGCGCCGGCGCACCGACCGCGCCGGCGGCGTCGAGGGCGGCATGAGCAACGGCGAGGTGCTGCGGGTGCGCGCGGCCATGAAGCCGATCTCCACCGTGCCGCGGGCCCTGGACACGGTGGACACCGCCTCCGGCGGCAAGGCGCAGGCCATCGCGCAGCGCTCCGACGCGTGCGCGGTGCCGGCGGCGGGCGTGGTCGCCGAGGCGATGGTCAGCCTGGTGCTGGCCGACGCGCTGCTGGAGAAGTTCGGCGGCGACAGCGTCGAGCAGGTGCGCGCGAACGTGGCGAGCTACCTGGACGGCCTGGCGATCCGCACCGCTCCCGTGGAGGGCTGAGGCTCAGCGGTACCGGTGGCGCAACCAGGCGTGCTGCGCCACCAGGCCCGCCCCGAGCACGGCGAGCACCGCGGCGACGGCCGGCGGGGCGAACAGGCCGGTCACCGCCCCGACGACCAGCACGACGACGGCGGCGACCGCCAGGGGCAGGGTGCGCCAGGTCTGCACCGGGGGCGGTTCGGGCCCGGGCCGCTGCGTCTCCGGCAGCAGGGCCAGCAGGCAGGACAGCACCACGAGCAGCCAGAGGTCGAACGCGTCGGGAGCGGCGGGGACGACGGCCACGACGACGGCCACGACGACGACGGCGAGCGCGATGACGCTCCAGAAGGCCAGTTCCACGGCGTCCGGTGGTGCGTCCGGTGAGCGCAGCGGCACGTGCCACCAGGCGCGGGCGCACAGCCGCTGGCCGGTCACCAGCAGCAGCGACCCGGCGAGGGGCGCGAAGGAGGCCGCGAGCGGCAGCACGTCCCGGCCGCTGAGCGCGGTGCCCACGAGGGTCGTGAAGGCCCCCAGCAACCCCACCAGCTGCAGCCCGAGCCCGGCCGCGTACAGGCGCCGCCCCGCGCCCGGCTGCCGCAGCGGGTGCGTCCCGGCCCGTTCCCGCGCGTGCGCGTCCACGGCCTCTTCCTCGCGCGTCCTGCGGTTCACAGTCCCCGGACCCCCTTGACGCTCTTGTGCAGCGCCTGCCGGCTGACGCCGAGGGCGGCGGCGAGCTCGACGAGGCTGTGGTCGAGGAGCAGTTCGGCGAGGGCCTGCGCGCGGGCGCGGGCGACGGCCGAGCGCAGCGCGGAGGCGGCGGCGTCGACCTCCGCCAGCACGACGACCGCGCCCAGCAGGCCGCCGCACTCGTCCACCCAGTCACGGTCGGTGGTCTCGCCGGCGACCTGGGCGAGCAGCCCGCGGCCGGAGTCGGCGAGCACGTCGGCGACCACGCGGGGGGTGGTCCAGCGCGCCAGGCGCTCCGCGGCGTCGTCGCCGGGGGCGCGGTGCGCGAGCACCCGCGTCCAGTCCGGCACGTCGTGCGACAGGAGTTCCACGACGACGAGTCGACCCCGGGTTGCGAACCCCGTCAACCCCGGGTTGCGCCAGTGGGGGCCCGAGTCAGCGGCGTGCGGCGTCGACCTCCGCCAGCACGAGCACCGCACCCGACAGGCCCCCGCACTCGGTGACCCAGTCCCGCTCGGTGGGCAGGGCGTCCAGCTGGGCGGTCAGGCCGCGGCCGGAGTCGGCCAGGACCTCGGCGACGACGTCGGGGGTGGTCCACCGCGCCAGCTCGGCGACGCAGCCGTCAGCCGGATCGCGGTGGGTGAGCACCCGGGCCCACGTCGTGCGGTGCTGCGGGGCTGAGGTCACGCGGAACCCTAACCCGGCGTCCCGGCGCGCCCCGGCGAGGCACGCCGGGTCCCCGGCTCACTCGTCGTGGGATCCCGCCGGGGGCTCCGGCGGGGGCGGTGGGGGCGGGTCCTGCACCCCCGGCGCCGGGGCGACGGTGGCGCCGACGGGCCCGGTGCGGCCCAGGCGCACCCCCTGCCGCCGCACGCCGCGCGGGTTGCCGCTGACGAGCGGCAGCAGCCAGCGCGCCGAGGGGTCGGCGTCGACCAGGACGGTGCGCACCAGCAGGCTCAGCGGCACGGCGAGCAGCGCGCCGAGGGCCCCCAGGACCCACCCCCAGAAGATCACCGACAGGAAGGTCAGCGTCGCCGACAGCCCGACCGCACCACCGACGATCTTCGGCTGCAGCAGGCCCTGGATGGTGACGTTGACGACCGTGTAGAGCACGACGACGAGCAGGGCGTCGCGGGGTCCGCCGGCGAGCAGCGCGAGCAGCGCGGGCGGCACCAGGCCGAGGAAGAAGCCGATGTTCGCGATGTAGTTCGTCAGGAAGGCCAGCAGCCCCCACACCAGCGGCAGCGGCACCGCCAGCCAGTACAGGATGCCGACGTCGATGACCGCCACGACGACGCCGAAGACCGTGGCCACCAGCACGTAGCGCCGGGTGCCGGCGGCGAACGCCGTCAGGGCCCCCACCATCCGCGGGTGCCACCAGCTGGCCTGGGCCAGCAGCTTGGGGAAGACCGCGGCGTCCAGCGCCAGGAAGAAGAGCAGGAAGAGCATGAACGTGAACGCCGTGAGGCCGGCCACCAACTGCTGCAGCACGGTCTGCGCCAGGCCGACCAGGCGCGAGGGGTCGATGCTCGCCACCGCCGAGGTGATCTGCGACTGGCCCACCCCGAGGCGGTTCAGCAGGTCCAGGACCTGCCCCTGCAGCTCGTAGTACCGGTCCACGTACTGCGGCATGAGCATGCCCAGGCGCACCAGCGACCACCCCAGGGCGGCGGCCATGCCGAGCACGACGGCGTACAGGACCACCAGCACGACCAGGGTGCTCACCCAGCCGTACACGCCGCGCCGGCGCAGCCACGGCTCCACGGGGTGCACGACGAGGACCAGCACGAGCGCCAGGACCGCCGGGCCGATGGTCGAGGAGAACGCCCGCAGACCGGCGACGACCACCACCGCGGCGGCCAGGCCCACCAGCAGCGGCACCGCGCGGGTCGGGACCGCTGCGCCGGCGTCGGGCGGCGCGGCGGGGGCCTCGCCGGGTGGCGGGGCGTCGTCGGTGGGCATGCGGGGCACCTGTTCGGCCGGGGACGTCGGGCGCCCCGCATCCTGGCGGAGGAACCCGCCCGCCACGACCCGGGCCGGCGGCGGTCCTCAGGCGCCGGGCGCCGGGCGCCGCATGGGCACGTGCGCGATGCCGTCCTCGTCGTAGACGGGCCCGTCGACGGCGAAGCCGAACCGGCCGTACCAGTGCTCCAGGTGCGCCTGGGCGCCGAGGACGACCTCGACGTCCCCGGCCAGCTCCAGCGCCCGGGCCATCAGGCCGGCCGCCACGCCCTGCCCGCGGGCCTCGCGGGCAGTGGCGACGCGGCCGATGCGCGCGGTGCCGTCCGCCTCGCGCAGCAGCCGCAGCGTGCCGGCGACGCGGCCGGCGGCGTCCTGCGCCCACAGCAGCAGCGCGCCGGGTTCGAGGTCGCGACCGTCCAGCTCGGGGTAGGCGCACTCCTGCTCGACGACGAACACGTCCACGCGCAGCTTCAGCAGCTCGTACAGCACGCGCGACGGCACGTCGTCCAGCGCCGCCTCGTACAGGGGCAGGCCGGTGGTGCTCACCCGAGCAGGTCGTGCCGCACGACGGTCTGCTCGCGGTCGGGGCCGACGCCGACCGCGGAGATCCGGGCGCCGGACAGCTCCTCCAGCGCCTCGACGTAGCGCTGCGCGTTCTTCGGCAGGTCGTTCACCGAGCGGGCCCCGGAGATGTCCTCGCTCCAGCCGTCGAAGTACTCGTAGACCGGCTTCGCGTGGTGGAAGTCGCTCTGCGACATCGGGATCTCGTCGAACCGCTCGCCGTCGACGTCGTACGCCACGCACACCGGGATGCGCTCCCACCCGCTGAGGGTGTCCAGCTTGGTGAGCACGAAGTCGGTCACGCCGTTGACGCGGGCGGTGTAGCGGGCCACGAGCGCGTCGTACCAGCCGGTGCGGCGGGGACGGCCGGTGGTGGTGCCGTACTCGCCGCCGTCGCGGCGCAGCTTCTCGCCGTCGGCGTCCAGCAGCTCCGTGGGGAAGGGGCCCTCGCCCACGCGGGTCGTGTACGCCTTGACGACGGCGATGATGCGGTCGATGCGGTTCGGCGGCACCCCCGTGCCGGTGCAGGCGCCCGCGGCGGTGGCGTTGGAGGACGTCACGAACGGGTAGGTGCCGTGGTCGATGTCGAGCATCGTGGCCTGCCCGCCCTCGAACAGGACGATCTCGCCGCGGTCCAGCGCGCGCGACAGCTCCAGGCTGACGTCGCGGACCATCGGGCGCAGCCGCTCCGCGTACGACAGCAGCGTCTCGACGGTCTCGTCCACGGAGACGGCGCGGCGGTTGTAGACCTTCACCAGCAGGTGGTTCTTCTGGTCGAGGGCGCCCTCGACCTTCTGCCGCAGGATGCTCTCGTCGAAGAGGTCCTGCACGCGCACGCCGACGCGGTTGATCTTGTCGGCGTAGGCGGGCCCGATGCCGCGGCCGGTGGTGCCGATCTTGCGCTTGCCGAGGAAGCGCTCGGTGACCTGGTCCAGCGAGCGGTGGTAGGGCGCGATGACGTGCGCGGACGCGGAGACGATGAGCTTCGAGCAGTCCACCCCGCGGGCGGTCAGCGCGTCGATCTCCTCGAACAGCACGCCGGGGTCCACCACGACGCCGTTGCCGATGACGGGGGTCACGCCGGGGGTGAGGATGCCGGAGGGCAGCAGGTGCAGGGCGTACTTCTCGTCCCCCACCACGACCGTGTGGCCGGCGTTGTTGCCCCCGTTGAACTTCACGACGTGGTCGACGCGGGCACCGAGCGCATCGGTGGCCTTGCCCTTGCCCTCGTCCCCCCACTGGGCGCCGATGAGCACGATCGCGGGCATGACATCCCCTGTCTTCCTGGTGTGGTTGCGCGGTCCTGCGTGCACGAGGCCCCCACGGACCTCCGGCGGAGGTCGGCGCAGACCGCGTCGAGCTTACCGGCCCCGCTCAGCCGGCGAGCCGCCCGCGCAGCAGCTCCGCGGCCAGCGCGGTGCCGGACTCCCACGCCGTCTCCACCTTCGAGGTGGGCCCCCACGCGTCGCCGCACACGGCGATGCCGGTGGCCTCGTCCAGCCCGAACCGCTCCTCGGCGTGCTGCCTCAGCGGCTGGGCCAGGGACCAGCGGTGCGCCCGGTTCCAGGACGGCACGGGGGTGGGGCGGCCCGTCAGCAGCGGCCCCAGCGCGGCCACCACGGGGGCCACCGCGGCGGCCGGGTCGTCCAGGTGCTCGGCGGAGAAGTCCGGCGCCGCGTGCGCGACGAGCACGGGGGCGCCGTCGCCGCGGCGGGCGCCGTCGTCGGCGAGGAAGACCAGGAGGTCGTCGTCGTTGACGAACGCGCCGTCGAAGTGCGGCCACCAGCGCTGCGGCCAGGCCGCGTAGACCGCGATGCACGGCCGGTAGTTCCAGCGCGCGGACACGTCGAGGCGGGTGGAGACCATGCGCGGCAGCAGGTCCGCGGCCTGCGGGTCGGGCACGGCCAGCACGACCGCCGCGGCGGGCTGCCCGTCCACGCGGGGTCCGTCGGGCCCGGCCTCGACGGTCTCGACGTCCGTGGAGGTGCGCACGGGCACCGCGGCGCGGCCGGGCGGGGAGAGCAGGTCGTCGACGAGGCTGCGCAGCCCGCCGGGCGCTCCCCAGCGCCACGGGCCGCTGGAGGTGTGCGCGCCCAGGCGGGGCCCGTCGGCACCGCCCGCAGCGCGCCCGCCCCGCACGACGGCGAAGGTGTCGGTCCAGCGGTGCGCCAGGCCCCGCGCCTCCCAGTCGGCGACCTGGGCGCTGAACCGGTCGCCGGAGGCGGTGAAGTACGACGCGCCCAGGTCGGCGACGCGCACGCCCACGGACGTCTCCACCCGCCGGCCGCTCATCCGCCCGCCGGGGCGCCGGCCGCGGTCGAACACCCGCACCGGCACGCCGGCGTCCACGAGGACGCGCGCGCACGCGGCCCCGGCGATGCCCGCGCCGACCACGACGACGGGCGCACGACCGTCGGCGGTGCCGCTCACCTCAGCAGCTCGGCGGGGGCCCCGGGGTCGCAGTCGCGCAGGAAGTCCCGGCAGCGCTCCGCCTCGGGGGTCTCCTCGATCGCCGCCGCCGCGCGCTGCAGGGCGGCCAGCGCGCGCAGGAAGCCGCGGTTCGGCTCGTGGGACCACGGGACGGGTCCGTGCCCGCGCCAGCCGGCGCGGCGCAGGGCGTCCAGCCCGCGGTGGTAGCCGGTGCGGGCGAAGGCGTACGCGGGCACGGGCTCCCCGCGGTCCAGGGCGGCCTCGGCGAGCAGCGCCCAGGGCAGGGACGCCGCCGGGTGGGCGGCCGCGACCGCGGCGGGCTCGGCACCGCCGGCCAGCAGGGCGTCGACCTCGGGGTGCTCGGGCAGGTGGGTGGGCGGCGGCCCGCCCAGCAGGTTCGTGCCGGTGCTCACGGGTGCTCCTCGTCGCAGGGGTCTCGGGGTGTCAGGGTCGGGGCGGCCGGGGTCGATGGGGCGGCCGGGGCCGGGGTCAGGAGGTGGGGACCTCCACCCAGACGATCTTGCCCCGTCGGGTGGGGGTGACGCCCCACCGGCCCAGGGTGGCGACCACCCGCATGCCGTGGCCGCCGGCGCCGTCGGGGCGGGCGTCCACGACGCGGGGCTGCTCCGGGCTGTCGTCCTCCACCTCGATGCGCAGGGCGCCGGGCAGGTCGAACAGGCGCAGGCCCACCGGCCCCCAGCCGTGCAGGACGGCGTTGGCGACCAGCTCGGAGACGACGATCTCGGCCTGCGGGCCCACGCCCAGGCCCCACACCGCGCAGGCGCGCAGGGTGGCGTGGCGGGCCTTGCCGACCGACGAGGGTTCCGAGGGCAGCTGCCAGCGCCGGCGGCGGGGCGTGTCCGCGACCGGTCGCGCGGGCTCCTCGGCCTCCTCGGGCACCCGGACCACGACGACCGCGGTGTCGTCCTCGGGCGACTCCCCCAGCCCCTGCAGCAGCTCCTCGCCGATCCCCGCGGCGTCGCGGGCGCGGCTGCCGGCGAGGACCTCGACCAGCACCTCCATGCCGTCGCGCATCGGCCGGTGCCGGGCCTCGATGAGGCCGTCGGTGTAGAGGACGAGGACGTCGCCGGGGTGCAGCGCGCGCTCGCGGGTGGGCCGGGGGCGCTCGCCCAGCCCGACGAGGGTGCCGGTGGCGTCGTTGAGGACCTCCACGGCCGGGCCGTCGCCGGCGCGTGCGCGGCGCAGCAGCGGCGGCAGGTGCCCGGCGCTGCTCCACGCCACCTCCCAGCCGCCGTCGTCCAGGCGCCGCAGGGTGGCGTACACCAGGCTGGCCATGCGCGGGATGCTCACGCCCGCGGCGAGCTGGTCCACGCGCATGAGCACGCTGCCGGGGTCGTCGAGCTCCTGGGCCGCCGAGCGCACCACGGAGCGCATCTGCCCCATGGCGGCCACGGCCTCCACGTCGTGGCCCACGACGTCGCCGATGACCACGCCGGCGCTGCCGTCGGGGGCCGTCAGCACGTCGTACCAGTCGCCCCCCACCTGGGCGTGGTCGGCGTTGGGCGCGTAGAACGCCCAGACGTCGAGCCCCTCCACCGCGGTGTCCTCCGGCAACATGCTCCGTTGCAGCGTCTCCGACAACTCGTGCTCCCGTGCGTGCAGTCTCGCGTTCTCCACGGCCAGCCCGGCGCGGCGGGCCGCTGCCCGCAGGACGGCCTCGCCAGCGGCCCCCGGTCCGCTCTCCCCGGGTACGACGACCAACCACCCCAGGACGTGCCCGGACCCGGGCAGCGGCAGGGTCAGGACGTCGGGCCCCGCCCGCCGGGTCAGCCCGGCCGGCCACCCGGGGACGCTGCCGGGGTCCTCGCCGCGAGCGCCGGGCGGGGGCCGCCACCTGCGGCCCACCAGGTCCTCGAACGGCTCCCCCGCCGCGGCGACGACCTCGGCCCCCGGCCCGGGCGCGCGGCCCCGCCCGTCGTCCAGCAGGACGACCAGCGCGGCGGGCACCACCGAGCCGGCCAGCGCCCGCGCCGCGACCCCCAGCTGCGCGACCACCGCCCGGCGGGTGCGGGCCGGGCCGGGCAGGGAGTCCAGGGCGGCGAGGACGCGCAGCGGGTCCGGCCGGCCGGGAGCCGCCCCGACGGCGGTGACGTCGCTGTGCCACGTCACCACGTGGCACACCGCGCCGGTGCGGTCCCGCAGGGGCGTGCTGCGCACCCGGTGCAGGAACCGGGTGCCGTCGGGGCGCTCGCCCAGCACGGTGACCGCGGAAGGCTCCCCGCGGCGCGCAGCGCGGCGCAGGGCCGGGTGCGCGTCCTCGTCGTCCGACAGCAGCAGCCCGGCGCAGCCGCGGCCCACGACGTCACCGGCGGGCACGCCCGTGACCCTGCTCCAGCCGGCGCCCACCCACTGCACGACGCCCCGGGCGTCGTCGGGGACCTCCCCCGCGCCGGCGGCCGGGCCCGCGGGCAGGGACGTCAGGGCGGCGGCGGCCACGGCGGCCGGGGCGCCGGGAGCGGGTGCCGCGGCGTCCAGGACCTCGTGCAGGGACAGCAGCGCCCGCCGCTCCCCCACGGGCGCCACCGCGAGCCACCACCGGCCCTCGACCAGCTCGCCGGGCACCGCTCCGGCGAGGGCGCGCTCGGCGGCGGCGGCGGGCAGCCCGGCGGCCCGGCAGAACGCGGGCAGGTCCGTGGAGGGCGCCGAGGACGCTCCGGCGGGCGCCGCGCGGCGCAGTGCGGCGGCGTCCGCGGCGGCCACCCCGGCGGGCCGGCCGGCACCGGCGGGCAGGTCGAGCAGCAGCACCGCGGCGGGCTCCTCGCGCAGCGCCAGCGGCTGCGGTGGACTGCCGGGCATGCGGGCGTGCTCCTCGGGTCGGGTGCTGCGTCTCGCGTGGCGCGTCGCGGGTGCGCGACGGCACCGCGACCTCGCTCGATAGCATGCAGGTGGCCTCGACGGGCCGCGCGCCGAGAGCGGTCCCGCCCCGAACGGGCGGGCGCACGTCGCGCAGCGACGCCGTCGTGACCTACTGTGCGGCGACGAGCCGCGCCGGAGACCAGCAGCCTGCAGCCAACCGGGCACGGCCACCGATCGCGGTACTTCGGAGGGACGATGACGAACGACGCGACACCCCCGGGCGAGACGTCCCGCGTACCCGAGGTCCGCTCGGTCGACCCCGGGTCGGTGCACGTGCTGTACGAGCCGCGCGCCACGCGCGTGGTGCTGACCGGTGAGATCGACGCCGAGCTGGGCCCGGACCTGCTGGAAGCCGCCGAGGACGCCCTGTCCTCCGGTCGCCCCCTGCAGGTCGACGCCCACCACGTGACCTTCATGGACTCCACGGGCCTGGCGTTCCTGGCCCGGCTGGCCTCGCGCTCCCGCGGGCGCCGCGTGACCCTGATCCGGCCGCCCGCGGTGGTGAAGTTCCTCATCGAGACGACGAACATCGTGCAGCTGCTCGACGTCGTCGACGAGGAGCCGCGCCCGGGTGCCGAGGACGTCACCGCCTACGACGACGGGCCCGAACCGGCCTGAGCGCTGTGCCGGGGATCGTCCCGGCCGGGTTCTCGCCCGGGTGGGGAGGGGTGTTCCTCGCCGGGCTCTCCGCGCGCGGCCGACCGCGCCCCTCGCCCGGGTGCGCGGGGCGCGCTCCGGTCGCCCGGCGAGGAACACCCCTCCCCACCCTCTGAGCGTCGCCGAGCCGCGCACCCCCGCGCAGCACCGGTCGGCGCACCGGGACGCACCGGCGGGCCCGGCCCCTCCCGGGTACGGTCCTCCGCCGCGTCACCACGCACCCGGGTGACCTGACGAGAGGGTGGTGGGACGTCCTCGGGTCCGGGCGTCCGGAGCCCGCCCCGCGCAGCCGGGCGAGGTGGTCCACCCGGTCGCGGGCGGAGAGCCCGGACCCGAGGACGTCCCACCACCCGCGCCACCCGGCCACGACGACGCGGGAACAGCACGGACGGCGGCCTGGACCCGCGTGGGGCCCGGGCCGCCGGGACGTCACTTCAGGCGCTGGCCGGCGCTGCGCAGGGACTGCGCGGCCTCGACGACGCGCGCCGCCATGCCGGTCTCGGCGAGCTTGCCCCACGTGCGGGGGTCGTACGTCTTCTTGTTGCCGACCTCGCCGTCGACCTTGAGGACGCCGTCGTAGTTGCGGAAGACGTGGTCGACGATCGGCCGGGTGAAGGCGTACTGGGTGTCGGTGTCGACGTTCATCTTCACGACGCCGTGGTCGACGGCGGCGGCGATCTCCTCGGCGAGCGAGCCGGAGCCGCCGTGGAAGACGAGGTCGAACGGCTTGTCCTTGCCGACCTCGGCACCGACCTGGTCCTGGATCTCCTTGAGGATCTCCGGGCGCAGCTTGACGCCGCCGGGCTTGTAGACGCCGTGGACGTTGCCGAAGGTGAGGGCGGTGAGGTAGCGGCCCTTCTCGCCGGTGCCGAGGGCGCGCACGGTGGCCATGGCGTCCTCGACGGTGGTGTAGAGCTTGTCGTTGATCTCGTTGGCGACGCCGTCCTCCTCACCGCCGACGACGCCGATCTCCACCTCGAGGACGATCTTGGCGGCGGCGGCCTTGGCGAGCAGCTCCTCGGCGATCTGGAGGTTCTCGTCGAGGGGCACGGCGGAGCCGTCCCACATGTGGGACTGGAACAGCGGCTCGCGGCCGGCGTCGACGCGCTCCTGGGAGATCGCCAGGAGGGGGCGCACGAAGCCGTCGAGCTTGTCCTTGGGGCAGTGGTCGGTGTGCAGGGCGATGTTGACGTCGTACGCCTTGGCGACGTGGTGGGCGTACTCGGCCAGCGCCTGCGCGCCGAGGACCATGTCCTTGACGGTGGTGCCGGAGAGGAACTCGGCGCCGCCGGTGGAGACCTGCACGATGCCGTCGCTCTCGGCCTCGGCGAAGCCGCGGATGGCGGCGTTGAGGGTCAGCGAGGAGGAGACGTTGATGGCCGGGTAGGCGAAGGACCCGGCCTTCGCGCGGTCGAGCATCTCGGCGTAGACGTCCGGGGTGGCGATGGGCATGGCGACTCCTCGTCGTTGCGGCTCTGGCGCCCCGATCCTTCCACGGGTGGGCGCCTCCAGTCAGGCAGGTCGTGGAGGCGTGCGTCACCCCCGCTCGCGCCGGGGCCCGGTGCGGTCCGAGGTGCCGGACGCCCGCGGCGGTGCCAGCGTGGGGCCATGAGCGACACGCAGCTGCAGGGGAAGAGGGTCGCGTTCCTGGTGGCGACCGAGGGCGTCGAGCAGGTGGAGCTGACGCAGCCGTGGGAGGCCGTGCGGGCCGCGGGCGGCGAGCCGGTGCTGGTCTCGACGCAGCCGGGCCGGGTGCAGGCGTTCGACCACCTGGACGCGGCCGACTCCTTCGCCGTGGACGTCCTCGTCTACGACGCCACCGTCGGCGACTACGACGCGCTGGTGCTGCCGGGCGGGGTGGCGAACCCGGACTCGCTGCGCACGAGCCGGGAGGCGGTGGCGTTCGTGGGGCAGTTCGCGGCGTCGTCCAAGCCGATCGCGGCGATCTGCCACGCGCCGTGGACGCTGGTGGAGGCGGACGCGGTGCGCGGGCGGCGGCTGACGTCGTGGCCGAGCTTGCAGACGGACCTGCGCAACGCGGGCGCGGAGTGGGTGGACGAGCAGGTGGTGGTGGACACCTCCGGTCCGGGGCCGCTCATCACGAGCCGGAAGCCGGACGACCTGGAGGCGTTCTCGAAGACGCTGCTGGAGCACGTGGCGGGGGTGTCGTCGTGAGCGAGGTCCGCATCGGCTACACCTGCATGTCGGAGCAGTCCGACCCGCGCTGGCTGGTGCGCGACGCCGCCGCCGCGGAGGAGGCGGGTTTCGACCTGGTCGTCTTCTCCGACCACTACTCGCCGTGGCTGACGTCGCAGGGGCACGCCCCGTACGCGTGGAGCGTTCTGGGGGCGGTCACGCAGGTGACCTCCCGCGTGGAGCTGATGACGTACGTGACGTGCCCGACGATGCGGTACCACCCGGCGGTGGTGGCGCAGAAGGCGGCGACGGTGGGCCTGCTGTCGGAGGGCCGCTTCACGCTGGGGCTGGGTTCGGGCGAGAACCTCAACGAGCACGTCGTGGGGCACGGCTGGCCGGCCGTGGAGGAGCGCCAGGACATGCTCGTGGAGGCGCTGGAGATCATCTCCGCGCTCTTCGACGGGGACCTGCTCAGCTACGCGGGTGAGCACTTCCGGGTGGACTCGGCGCGGTTGTGGGACCGCCCGGCGCAGCGGGTGCCGATCGCGGTGGGCGTGTCGGGCGAGAAGTCGTGCTCGCGGTTCGCCCCGCTGGCGGACCACCTGATCGCGGTGGAGCCGGACCCGTCGCTGGGGCCGATGTGGGACGGGGCGCGGGACCCGGCGCAGGCGGCGACGAGCCGGCGGATCGGGCAGCTGCCGGTGTCCTGGGACGCGGACCGCGACGCGGCGGTCGCGCGGGCGCACGAGCAGTTCCGGTGGTTCGCGGGCGGCTGGAAGGTGAACGCGGACCTGCCGACCACGGCGGGGTTCTCGGGGGCCAGCCAGTTCGTGCGGCCGGAGGACGTGGCGCAGCAGATCCCCTGCGGGAACGACGTGGACGCGGTCGTGGAGGCGGCGAGCGCCTTCTTCGAGGCGGGGTTCACGGACCTGGCGCTGGTGCAGGTGGGCGGTGAGCACCAGGAGGGTTTCCTGCGCGCGGCCGAGTCGGAGATCCTCCCGGCGCTGCGCGAGGCGGCGGCCTCCCAGGACCCCTCCCCCAGCTGATCCCCATCCCCTCCCCGACCCCCGCGGTGGTCGAGGAAGTCGCGACTTCCTCGA
>NZ_JBKBCT010000087.1:0-15555 GCF_050871525.1 Kineococcus auxinigenes
AGGTTGCCGGACGGTCTCGCTGCAGACCACCACCGACACGCCCGAGCGGTGACGGCCCACCCCGGCGTGTTCGCTCCCGCCTGCAGCACCGCTGTCCACCGCGGGTCCGAACGCGCGGTCATCCCGCAGACATCGCGTGGTCCTGCCGATCTGCGAGTGGCCGATCGGCTGCCCCCTAGGGTCGCCAGGTGCCTCGACAGCAGTGCGTGGTCTTCGACCTGGACGACACCCTGGTCGCCTCCGACTCTTTCGCCCGCCTGCTAGCGCACCTGCTGCGCCGTGCCCCGGTGCGCCTGAGCCTGGTGGCGCTGACCGCACCGGCGTGGTTGCTGCTCGGTGTTCGGCGCGCCAGCCGACTGCACGCCGAGCGTGTCGTCATCTGGGCGGCCATCGTGGGCCTGCACCAGCACCGCTTCGAGGCGTTGGTGCGCGACTTCGCCGCCGAGCACGCCGGAGCCGACGGTGGCCGGCGCATCACCATCGCCGTGCAGCGCCTGAAGGAGCACCTGGCCGCCGGGGACCGGGTCGTCATCGCCACCGCCTGCGCCGAGCCCCTGGCGCGCGAGGTCTGCCAGGTGTTGGGCCTGCGGGACGTCGAGGTCGTCGCCAGCGCTTTCACCACTCACCGCTGGCGCCTGCCGCACGCGGTGCCCGCCCGCGGTCACCAGAAGGTGCAGGCCCTGGTCGAGGCCGGCATCGACCTGCCTGTGGATCACGCCTACTCCGACAGCGTCAGCGACTTGCCGTTGCTGCAGGCGGCACGCACCGCCCACCTGGTGCGCCCCTCGAAGCGGCACCTGCCCGTGCTGCTGCGTGAGCTGGGTCAGGAGGTAGAGGTCATCTGCTGAGTACGGCCGCAGCGGTAGCCGCCGACATGGATGCGCGCTCATCCCGCTGTCGTAGAAGTTGACCGGTGCCATGAGCACCGATCACGTGCTCGCTCCCACGGGCGCGATCAGCCGAAGTCCCGGACAAAACGACGTTCCGGACGCCCCGCCGACCCGCGCACCTCGACGTCGTCGGTAGCCACCCAGCCCGCCCGCTCGTAGGTGTTGATCGCTCGCGCGTTGTCGGCGATGACCCACAGCTCACCGCGGGGCAACGCCGCCCGGCGGGCGTGCTCGCTCACGTGTTCGAGCAGCGCCCGCCCTGCACCAGAGCCCCACGCCTCGGGGTCGGTGGCGAGGTAGCGGATCTCCAAGAACTCACCTCGGGAGATCAAGAGGCAGAAGCCGACGGCTCGCTGGCCGCGGCGCGCCAGGTGCAGCGAGGCGCCCTGCTCGGCCAGCGCCTGCTGGATGCCTGCGAGCTTTTCCTCCGTCGGAGCCACCGAGGGCAGCTGGTCCCTCTCGGCGGTGGCGCGGGCCCAGATGCCTGCCGCCTCGCGTTCAGCGGCGATGCCTTCCGCCGACTCGACCGTCAGCTCCTCGTGCGTGATCCGCATCGGTCCATGCTGCCGGGCGTCGGGGACCAGCCAGCCACCGCACCCCCACGGGGGCGCAGCAGGGCGCGGCCCTCTCAGAACCTCACGGTCATCCCGCGGTGGGCGCGCTCGTGACCGCTCACGACGACACCGACTCGACCGGCAGCGATCACTTCGCGGGCTCCCGGCAGTCTCATCGTCAACGGCACCCGCGACCAGCCACAGGAGATCCTCATGCCCGAGAGCACCAGAGGACCGGCGTCCTACTTCCCGTCGATCGAGACCAAGTACGGACACCCGATCGCGCACTGGCAGCACCTGCTGCGCGAGCACCGCACCCAGCACCCCGCGGCCCGGCACGTGGACCTGGTCACCTGGCTCAAGAGCGAGCACGGCCTCGGTCACGGACACGCCAACGCGCTGGTGGCCGCCACCTTGGCCGAGGACGAGCACGCCTGACCCACCGAGGGCCCGCTGCGGCGCCCCGCGAGCCGAAACGACTTCACGGTCTTGCCGCGATCCAGCTGTGAGCGCGACCGGTCGAGAACCCTTCGTCACGAGCTCGACGAGGGCGGCGAGCTCGCTACGGACGAGCCGCCCGGTGCCACTCGGAGTGGGAGCGCTGGGCCTCGTAGGCCACCAGCGCACCGCAGCGCCGGCACACCGGGAGCCTGACCCCGCGCGAGCTCTTGGTGAACCCTTCCAGCACAGGCGCCGGGTCCACCCCGAAGTGCTTCCGGATCCCTCGCAGCACTCCCACGAGGACCACCCTGCCAGCAGCCCGACCACGGGGTCCGCCGTGACCCGCAAGGCCCCTACCGATCGTCCTGAGACGTTCGACACCTCCCTCTCGACACGTGCGGTGGTGGGCGGCCCGAGGTCCGGGGGTGTCGTTCCCGCCCGCAGCGGGTACGCCTCAGGCATGGCGACGAACGACGAGGTCCTGCACGCGGTCCGCGACGCCGACTACCCGGCGGGCAAGGACCAGCTGATCTCCACCGCGCAGGCGGCCGGCGCGAGCGAGGACGTCCTCAAGGCGCTGCGCACCCTGCCGCTGGCGGACTACGACAACGCGCAGGAGGTGGTCCGCTCCGTGCCCAGCGAGGAGGAGGAACCGGACGCCCGCACCGCTGCGGAACAGGCCCGGCTGAACTCCACCTCGCACGTCGCCGCCGGTCAGCGCGAGGTCCCGCCGGACCCGACGGCGTCCTGACACCCCCGCACCGGCACCCCGCGGAGGGCGCCCCGGTCAGGGTGCGGAGGCGCCCTCCGCGGCGAGGATCCGCTGCACCACGTCCGGGGTCAGGACGAACAGCTCCTCGCCGTCGCCGGGCGCGGCGACCGACAGCACGGTCACCCGCACCCCCGCGTCGTCGACGTCCACGAGGCACGCACCGCTGCCGCGCACCGCGCGCTCGGAACCGTGCTCCACGAGCACGTCGGTGCGGTTCGCCACGCCCGGCGCCACGACGGCGGTGACCCCGCCGGGCAGCGTCGCCACGTACGGGTGGTGGTAGTGCCCGCTGAGCACCGCCCGCGCGTCCGTGCCGGCGAGCGCGTCCAGCAGCCGCTGCGGCTCCTGCAGCTTCAGCCCCTCGTGCAGCACCGTCGGCGCCGGCAGCGGGGAGTGGTGCACCACCACCACCGACCCCAGCGGCGCGGGGTCGGCGAGCACCCCGCGCAGCCAGGTCAGCTGCTCCTCGCCGAGCACGCCGTGGCCGTGCCGGGGCACGGAGCTGTCCAGCACCACCAGCCGCAGACCGCCGGCGTCGTGCACGGAACGCACCGGGCCGAGGACCTGCCCGAACGGGCCGGGCAGGTCGTGGTTGCCCATCGCGAATGCGACGACCTCCGCGCCGTGCTCGCGGGCGAAGCCGCCCACGAGGTCGCGCGCGGTCTCGTAGGAGTGCACCGACCCGTCGTCGGAGACGTCGCCGGAGACGACGACCGCGTCCAGCGGGCCCAGGCCGGCCAGGGACGCCAGCACGTGCCGCAGCACGGCCGTGGTGTCGACCCGTCCGCCGCCGTGCCGGCCGCCGGGGGCCATCAGGTGCGTGTCGGACAGGTGCAGGACCCGGCTCACTCCTCGTCCTCCGTCTCCGGTGCGGCGCCGGCGACGGTGTCCTCGTCCTCGTCGCTGCTGCCACCGTCGCCGTTGCCGCCACCGTCGCCGTTGCCGCCACCGTTGCCGTTGCCGCCACCGTTGCCGCCGCCCCTGGTGCCGCGCGTCGCGGCGCCCGAGGGGTTGGTGGTGGCGGTGGACGTCGGGCTGGCCGTGGCGGTCCGCGACGGGCTGGAGGTCGGCGTGGGGGAGGAGGTCTCCTCCGGCGCCAGCACCACGTCGATGGACGTGTCCACGTCCACCGTGGTCTCCGCCGTCGGGCTCTGCGAGACCACCGTGCCCGGTTCGCCCTCCGCATCGGGGTCGGTGGAGGCGTTGACGTTGAGGTTCAGCCCGTCGAGCTGGTCCTGCGCCTGCTGCAGGGTCAGGCCCGTCAGGTCCGGCACCTCGACCTGACCGCTGGCCACGTACAGGGTCACGGCGGTGCCCCGCGCCACGCTGGCGTTCGCCGCGGGGTCGGTGCGCACCACGGTGCCGGGCTCCGCGGTGGGGTCCTCGTCGGTGGACTCCGCGTCCCCGGGGTCCAGGCCGGCCGAGCGCAGCTCCGCGCGGGCGTCGTTCTGGCTGGAGCCGCCCACGTCGGGCACCGTGACCGCCGCCGGCCCGGTGGACACCGTCAGCGTCACCGTGGAGCCGATGGCCGCCGACTGCCCCGGCTCCGGGTCGCTGCTGACGACGTCGCCGGCCGCCACCTCGTCGTTCGCCTCCTCCACGACCGCGGACTCCAGCTGCGCGGCCGCCAGCAGGTCCTCGGCCTCCTGCTGGGAGACGCCCACCACCTGCGGCACGTCCACGGCCGTCGGGGACGACGTGGCTGACGGGTCCGACCCGCCGCCGTCGCGCTCCAGCAGCGCCCACCCCGTCGCGCCGATGCCGCCCAGCAGCGCCAGGACCAGCAGCACCCACGGCCAGCGCCGGCCGCGGTGCTCCTCCGGCGGCTGCCCGCCGCCCACCGGGGGCAGGGCGCCCGTGGGGGTCGCGGGCGCCTGCCCGGCCGTCGCGGGAGGGACGGTGGGGGTCACGCGGGTGGCCGCCGTGGGCGGGCCGGCCGCCGGCATGGTCGTCGTGGCCGCCACCGGGGGCACCGCGCTGGTCGGGGCGAAGCTCGCCCCGCGCAGCGGCCGGCCCTCCACGGCCCGGCGCAGGTCGTCGGCGAAGTCGGCGGCGCTCTGGTACCGGTGCTCGCGGTCCTTGCTCAGCGCCATGAGCACCACCTGGTCCAGGGCGGGGGGGATGCTCGGCACCAGGGCGCTCGGCGGCTTCGGCTGCTCCGAGACGTGCTGGTAGGCCACCGCGACGGGCGCGTCGCCGGTGAACGGCGGGCGGCCGGTGAGGATCTCGTACAGCAGGCAGCCGGTGGAGTAGAGGTCGCTGCGCGCGTCGACGGTCTCCCCGCGCGCCTGCTCCGGCGACAGGTACTGCGCGGTGCCCATCACCGCCGACGTCTGCGTGAGGGTGGCCGAGGAGTCGCTGATGGCGCGGGCGATGCCGAAGTCCATCACCTTGACCTCGCCCGCCGGCGTGATCATCACGTTGGCGGGCTTGATGTCGCGGTGCACGATGCCCATGCGGTGGCTGTACTCCAGCCCACCCAGCACGCCCTCGGTGATCGTCAGCGCCTCGGTCGTGGACAGCGGGTGGTCGGTGCGCAGCATGTCGCGCAGCGTCCGGCCCTCCACGTACTCCATGACGATCCACGGCAGGTCCACCTGCGCGCCGCCGTGCTCCAGGACGTGGTCCGCGCCGGTGTCGTACACCGCGACGATGGAGGGGTGGTTCAGGCCGGCGGCGGCCTGGGCCTCGCGCCGGAAGCGGGTCTGGAACGACGGGTCGCGAGCCAGGTCGGAGCGCAGCAGCTTCACCGCGACCGCGCGCCCGAGGCGGGTGTCGCGGGCCACGTGCACCTCCGCCATGCCGCCGCGGCCGAGGAGGGCGCCGACCTCGTAGCGCCCGCCGAGCAGGCGCGGCGAAGCCTGCCCGCCGCTGCTGGTCGATGCGTCCGTCACTGCGTTCCCCGTCCCCGTCGTGCCCGTCGTCCCTCGTCGTCCACGTGCCCGCCCGTCCCGTGCTCGGCCACCGGCTCAGCCACCCCGCTCAGCCATCCAGGGCCGCCTGCATGACCTGCTTCGCCACCGGCGCCGACAGCCGTCCGCCGTAGGCGCTGTCCACCGAGCCGCCGTCCTCGATGACCACCGCGACGGCCACCTCGCGGTTCTCGCCCTCCTCGTCGCGCGCCCACGAGGTGAACCAGGCGTAGGGGACCTGCCCCTCGCCGCGCTGCGCGGTGCCGGTCTTGCCGCCCACGACGGCGCCGTCGATCTGCGCGCGCGTGCCCGTGCCGGACTCCACGACGGCGCGCATCATCTCCTGCAGCGCCTCGGCGGTGTCCTCGCTCACCGCGCGGCCCAGCTCCTGCGGGCCGGGCTCGGCGATGACGTCCAGGCTCTCCGCCTCCCGCACCGTCTCGACGAGGTTGGGCTCCATGACCACACCGCCGTTGGCGATGGCCGCGGAGACCATCGCCACCTGCAGCGGGGTGACCCGCACGTTCCCCTGCCCGATGCCGGCGTACGCCAGCAGCGGGCCGGTGGCGTCCTCGGGGAACTCGCTCTGCGTCACCGACAGCGGGACCGACAAGGGCTGCTCGAAGCCGAACGCCTGCGCCTGCGCGTCGAGGGTCTCGGCGCCGAGGTCCAGGCCGAGCTGCCCGAAGGCGGTGTTGCAGGAGATGCGCAGCGCGTCGAGCAGGCTGACCCGGTCGTTCGGCCCGCAGGCGGTGCCCTCGTCGTTGCTCAGCGTGTTCTCGGTCTGCGGCAGGTCCAGCTCCTGCGGGCCGGCCACGAGGGTGTCGGTGGTGTAGTCGCCGCTCTCCAGCGCCGCCGCCGCGGTGATCAGCTTGAACGTCGACCCCGGCGGGTACAGGGCGTCGATCGTCCGGTTCACCAGCGGGTCGTCCTCGTCGGAGACCAGCGCCTGCCACGCCTGCTCGGCGGCCGCGCCGTCGTGGGTGGCCAGCACGTCCGGGTCGTAGCTGGGGCTGGACACCATCGCGAGGACGTCCCCGGTGGACGGCTCGACGGCCACGACGGCGCCCTTGCGCCCGTCCAGGGCGTCCCACGCGGCCTGCTGCACCTGCGGGTCCAGCGTCAGCGTCACCGACGCCCCGCGCGGTTCCTCACCGGTCAGCAGGCTGGACAGGCGCCGGTAGAACAGCTCGTCGGCGGTGCCGGACAGGACGTCGTTCATGGCCCGCTCGATGCCGGACGTGCCGTAGCGGATGGAGTGGTAGCCGGTGACCGGCGCGTACATCTCGCCCGCCTCGTACTGGCGCAGGAACCCGTAGGAGTCGTCCACGGGCACGCTGGTGGCGATGGCCTGGCCGGCGCCCACGAGGATCGCGCCGCGCTCGCGGCCGAACTCGGCGTACAGCTGGCGGCTGTTGCCGGGCATCGCGTTGAGCTCGCCGGCGCGGACGAACTGGATCCACGTCGTGGACGCGAACAGGGCGAAGAACAGGAAGGCGACGACGGCGGAGAGCCTGCGCAGGGGGCGGTTCACGGGATCCGCACCGCCTGCGTCACGCCGGTGTCGCCCGGCTCGGGACCGTTGCGCACCTCCACCGCCGGGCGGCGGGCCAGGTCCGAGACCCGCAGCAGCAGCCCCACCACGATCCAGTTCGAGACCAGGGACGAGCCGCCCGCGGCCAGGAACGGCGTGGTCAGACCGGTCAGCGGGATCACGCGGGTCACGCCACCCACGACGACGAAGACCTGCAGCGCCACGGAGAAGGCCAGGCCCGCGGCGAGCAGCTTGCCGAAGCCGTCGCGCACCCCGACGGCGGTGCGCAGGCCCCGCTCCACGAGCACCCCGTACAGCAGCAGCAGGGCGAACAGCCCCACCAGACCCAGTTCCTCGCCGAAGGAGGCGTAGATGAAGTCGGAGTTCGCGAACGGCACGATGTCGGGGCGCCCCCGGTCCAGGCCGGTGCCCAGCAGCCCGCCGTTGGCCATGCCGTACAGCCCCTGCAGCAGCTGGTAGGCGCTGTCGGCGTTGTCCGCCTCGAAGGGGTGCAGCCAGATGTCCACCCGGCTGCGCACGTGCGACATCGTCGTGGCGGCGAACACCGCCCCGGCGGCGAACAGCAGCAGGCCCAGGACGATCCAGCTGACCCGCTCGGTGGACACGTACAGCACCGCCACGAACAGCCCGAAGAACAGCAGCGAGGTGCCCAGGTCGCGCTGCAGCACCAGCACGCCGACGCTGGCGCCCCACGCCAGCAGGATCGGGCCCAGGTCGCGGGCGCGCGGCAGGCGCAGGAACAGCACCTTGGGGCCCGTCAGGGACAGCGCGTCGCGGTGCACGACGAGGTAGCCGGCGAAGAACACCGCCAGCGCGATCTTGGCGAGCTCGCCGGGCTGGAAGGACAGCGGCCCGATCCCCACCCAGATGCGCGCGCCGTTGATCTCGCGGCCCAGCCCCGGCACCAGCGGCAGCAGCAGCAGCAGCAGGCCGGCGACCATCGCGGTGAAGGTGTACCGCCGCAGGACGCGGTGGTCGCGCAGCACGACGACGACCGCCCCGGCGGCGGCCACGCCCAGCGCCGACCACACGAACTGCCGGGACGCGGAGGCGGTCTCCTCCGCCAGGTCCAGGCGGTGGATCATCACCAGGCCGAGGCCGTTGAGCAGCGTCGCCACCGGCAGCAGGACCGGGTCGGCGTGCGGGGCGCGCCAGCGCAGCAGCAGGTGCAGCACGACGGCCAGGGCGCCCAGGCCCCCGCCGTGCGCGAGCAGGCCCGCGGGCAGCTCGCCGGAGCCGGTCAGCCCCAGCACCGCCCACGCGCCGCACGCGATGAGCACGGCCGCCACGACGAGCGCGAGCTCCACGTTGCGCCGCGTGGTCGGGTACACGGGCAGGACGGTGGCCATCAGCCGACCCCTCCGCAGTCCTCGGCGGGCGCCTCGCCCGTGGGCGTCGCACCCGGTGTGCCGGTGGTGGTGGGCGCTCCCGGTGCGCTCGTCGCCGCCGCCAGTGCGGCGGCGGTCGTGGTGGTGGGCGTGGTGGTGCTCGTCGGCCCCGCGGTGGGCGAGGCGGTGGGCTCCTGCGCCGCGGCCCGGCAGTCGGCCGCGATCTCCTGCAGGTTCTCCACGGTCTCGCGGGCGTCGTCGAGGCCGGAGGCGCTGATGCGCCCGGTGACCAGCGCGGCGTACGTGCGGGGCAGGTCGTCCACGGCGACGTCGGTGCGCTCGAGGACGTGCGAGGTGCTCACCGGGCCGATGTCCTGCGTCAGCCCCTGGAACACGGCCACGCGGGAGCCGTCCACGCCCACGAAGTACTGCTGCTGGCTCCAGCGCCAGCCGCCCCACGCCCCGGCGGCCAGCAGCACCACCAGCAGCAGGGGCCCGGCGATCCAGCGGCGGCGCACGCGCCGCCGGCGCGCCTCGTCCACGTGCGCGCCCGCGCCGGGATCGTCGTCCTCCTGGTCGTCGTCGTCCGCCGCGCGCAGCGCCGCGGCCCGCGCGGCGGGGGTGCCGGAGGCGCTGGAGCGGCGCGGGCGGTGGAAGGCGGCCGCCCCCACCACCTGCGGGGTCGTCGACGGCGGGGGACCGCCGCCGATCTCCACGACGTCGGCGACGACGCAGGAGACGTTGTCCGGGCCGCCGCCGCGCAGCGCCAGCTCCACGAGGCGCTCGCAGGTGGCGTCGGGGGCCTCGCCGGCGGCGAGGGTCTGCTCGAGGGTCTCGGCGCTGACCACGCCGGACAGCCCGTCCGAGCACAGCAGGTACCGGTCGCCGGGGCGCGCCTCGCGCACCGAGACGTCCGCGGTGTCCTCGTCGCGCCCCGTGAGCACCCGCATGATCACCGAGCGCTGGGGGTGCCGCTCGGCCTCCTCGGCGCTGATGCGGCCCTCGTCGATGAGCGACTGCACGTAGCTGTGGTCGCGGGTGAGCTGGGTCAGCCGCCCGTCGCGCAGCAGGTAGCCGCGGGAGTCGCCGATGTGCGCCAGCACCAGCCGCGAGCCGGCGCGCAGCACCGCGGTGACGGTGGTGCCCATGCCGGACAGCTCCGGCTCGTCGGCCACCCTGCGCCGCAGCTGCTCGTTGGCGGCCTCCAGCGCGTGGTGCAGGTGCTCGGCGGCGTCGTCGCTGCCGTGGGACTCGCCGTCCAGGCTCGCCAGCTCCCCGACGGCCAGCGAGGACGCCACGTCGCCGCCGGCGTGCCCGCCCATGCCGTCGGCGACGACGAGCAGGTGCGGTCCGGCGTACCCGGAGTCCTGGTTGGTGGAGCGCACCAGTCCAACGTCGGAGCGGGCGGCGTAGCGCAGGGCGATGGCCACGGTCCGCTCACCTCCGCAGTTCGAGCACGGTCCGCCCGATGCGCAGCGGTGTGCCGGGCTCGAAGGGGACGGGGGCGCTCAGGCGGTCGCGGCCGAGGTAGCTGCCGTTGGTGGACTGCAGGTCCTCCACGAGCCAGCCTGCGCCGTCCCCGGCGGGGCTGATGCGCACGTGGCGAGTGGAGGCGTACTCGTCGTCCAGCACGAGGGTGCAGTCGGCGCCGCGGCCGATGAGCACCGGCGCCTGGCCCAGCGCGATGGTGGTGCCGCGCAGCGACCCCTCCACCACGACGAGGGTGGCGCGCTCGCGGCGCGGGGCCTGCGGGGCCGCCTCCTCGCGCCTGCGGCGGCGGGGCTCGCGCTCGGTGCGCCGCGCGGTGACGCGCGTGCCGAGCAGGTCGGTGCGGAGCACGCCGACGACGGCGAGCACGAACAGCCACAGCAGGGCCAGCAGGCCGAGCCGCAGCGCGGTCAGGGTGAGCTCGCTCACGGGCTCCTCAGGTCCAGCCCTCGTCGCGGCGCGGGGCGCGGTAGACCGCGCGGGTGCGCCCGAGGGTGATCGTGGTGCCGTCGAACAGGTCGGTGGAGGACACGCGCTCGCCGTCGACGAAGGTGCCGTTGGTGGAGCCGAGGTCGACCAGGCGCGCGCCGGAGGCGCTGACGCGGACCTCGGCGTGGCGGCGGGAGACGCCGGGGTCGTCCACGACGACGTCGGCCTCGGAGCCGCGCCCGAGCACGGTGACGGCCTCGGTGAGCACGTACCCGCGCCCGTCGACCTCCAGCTGCGGGCGGCCGGCGGTGGAGGTGCTGGTGGTGGCCGGTGCGACGCGCCCCTTGACGGTGGAGCTCAGGACGCGGAAGACGCCGGTCTCCAGGTCACCGGACTCGTGGAAGTCGACCCGCACGGGGCCCACGAAGGAGTAGCGCTGCTTCTCGGCGTGCTGGGTGACGGCCGCGACGAGCTCGTCGGCCAGCGTGTCCTGCCAGGAGGCGATCTTGTCGTGGTCGGAGCGGCCGAGCTCCACGATGAAGCTGTTGGGCACCAGGGTGCGCCCGCGCGCCAGGACGGCGGCGCGGTCGTCGAGCTCGCGGCGCAGGGCGCTGGCGACCTCCACGGGCTGCACGTCGCTGCGGAAGGCGCGGGCGAAGACGCCGTTGACGGCTCGTTCGACCCCGCGCTCGAACCGGTCGAGCACTCCCACGCGCCGCCCCCCTCCTGGTGACCCCTGCTGATCCGGCTCCCGCATCGTAGCCGCGCGGGGCCCGCCGCCCCCGTCGGGAGAGCGGGGGCGTCCGTGGAGGCCTCGTGGACCTGCTAAGGTCTTCATGTCTGCGCGAGTGGCGGAATAGGCAGACGCGCACGGTTCAGGTCCGTGTGCCCGAAAGGGCGTGGGGGTTCAACTCCCCCCTCGCGCACAGGGTGAAGGCCCCGGTCGGTATCGACCGGGGCCTTCGTCGTGTCCGGGTGCCGTCCGCGCCGCGCGGCCGCAGGCTTCTCCCGTGGGACTCATCGGGGTGACGGGTGCGAGCGGGCACGTCGGCGGGCGCGTGGCGCGCGCCCTGGCGGCGGCGGGGTTGCCGCAGCGGCTGGTGGTGCGCGACGCCTCCCGCGCCCCGGACCTGCCCGGCGCCGACGTGCGGGTGGCGTCCTACGCCGACGGCGGGGCGCTGCGGCACGCGCTGGACGGGGTGGACGTGCTGCTGCTGGTCTCGGCCTCCGAGGACGCCGGCCGGGTGCAGCTGCACCGCAGCGCCGTGGAGGCCGCCGCCGCGGCCGGCGTGCGCCGCGTGGTCTACACCTCGTTCCTGGGCGCGGCGCCGGACTGCACCTTCACCTTCGGCCGCGACCACGCCGCCACCGAGGAGCTGCTGACCGCGGCCGGCCTGCAGGCGACGGTGCTGCGCGACTCCTTCTACCTGGACGTGCTGCCCGAGTTCGTCACCGCCGGTGCGCTGCGCGGTCCCGCGGGCAGCGGCCGGGTGGCGGCGGTGGCCCGCGACGACGTCGCCGAGGTGGCGGTGGCCGCGCTGCTGGACGACTCGCACGCCGGGCGCACCTACGACGTCACCGGTGCGCAGGCCCTCACCCTGGAGGAGGTGGCGGCCACGATCACCCGCGTCACGGGCGAGCCCGTGCGGTACGTGCAGGAGAGCGTCGAGGAGGCGTACGCCTCGCGCGCCGGGTTCGGGGCACCGGCGTGGGAGGTGGACGGCTGGGTCAGCACGTACACCGCGATCGCCGCCGGCGAGCTGGACGTGGTCAGCGACGTCGTGCAGCGCCTGACCGGCCACCCGCCCCGCACCCTGGAGGACGTCCTCCGCGCCCGCTCGCCGCACACCTGACCGCCCCACCCCCACCCCGTGGTGATCATGCACGGTTGAAGGCTCACCCGTGCAAGATCACCACAGGTGAGGGGGCGGGTCGGGGGGGCAGGGGGCGACACGGGCCCGTTCGCACGGCGTGCGCGGCTGTGGTGCGGTGCAGGCGTCGACGCCCGTCCCCGAAGGAGGAACCCCGTGCTCTCCGACCGGTCCCGACCCGTCATCGAGGCGACCCTGCCCGTGGTCGCCGACAACATCCAGCAGATCGCCCAGCTCTTCTACCGGCACATGTTCGCCGCCCACCCCGAACTGCTCGACGGCACGTTCAACCGCGGCAACCAGGCCCAGGGCACCCAGCAGGTGGCGCTGGCCGGCTCGGTCGCCGTCTTCGCCAGCTCCCTGATGCGCACCCCCGAGCAGCTGCCCGAGCAGCTGCTGTCGCGCATCGCGCACAAGCACGCCTCGCTGGGCCTGCGCCCCGAGCAGTACGACGTCGTGCACGAGCACCTCTTCCGGGCCATCGGCGACGTCCTCGGCGACGCGGTCACGCCGGAGGTCGCCGCGGCCTGGGACGAGGTGTACTGGCTGATGGCGTACGCGCTGATCCACCAGGAGCGCGGCCTGTACAGCGCGCGCGGCGTGCGCCCGGAGACGGTGTGGCGGCCCTGGCGGGTGGCGCAGAGGGTGCGCGAGACCGACGACGTGGTGACGTTCGTGGTCGAGCGCGCCGACGACCGCCTCGTCAAGACGTCCCTGCCCGGGCAGTACGTCAGCGTGCAGGTGCGCACGCCCGACGGCACGCGCCAGCCGCGGCAGTACAGCCTCACGCGCGCCGACGACGGCCGGCACCGGCAGTTCTCCGTCAAGCGCGTGCACGGCGGCGGCAAGCCGGACGGCGAGGTGTCCACGGTGCTGTGCGAGTCCGTGCGGGTCGGTGACGAGCTGACCCTGTCGCTGCCGTTCGGCGACGTCGTCCTGGACGACTCCGGGCGCCCGGTGGTGTTCGCCAGCGCCGGCATCGGCATCACCCCGATGGCCGGGATGCTCTCGCACCTGGCCGCCGCCGGGTCGGGCCTGCGGGTGCTGCTGCTGCACGCCGACGCCCGCCCGGACTCCTTCGCGCTGCGCGAGCAGGTGCTCGCCGACGTCGCCGCGCTGCCGGGCGCCTCCGCCCACGTCTGGTTCGAGCGGGGCGGCGGCGAGGACCTGCCCGTCGCCGGCGTCCACGAGGGGTTCGTGGACCTGGCCGACGTGGACCTGCCCGACGACGCCCTGTACTACCTGTGCGGGCCGATCCCCTTCATGCGCGCGGTGCGCAGCGCCCTGCTGGACCGGGGGGTGCCGGCCCGCGACGTGCAGTACGAGGTGTTCGGCCCGGACCTGTGGGCCGCGGACCTGGCGTCCGAGCCGGCCCCCGGCGCCCTGGCCGGGTAGCGCGCCGCTCGTAGGGTCGGGGACGTGCCCCGCCACCGCCCCTCCGAGCCCCCGCGCGACACCCCCGCACCCGCCACCGGTGCAGCCGCCGACGACCTCGCCGCTGCGCTGCACCACCTGCACGACGGCCCGTACGCCCGCTACCGGTCGCTGACCGGGCGCCGCTGGCCGCTGCTGCCGGGCGCGACGTTCTCCCTGGTGCGCTCGCAGGCCGACCCGTTCGCGCCGCCGAGCCGCTGCGAGGTGCGGGTGGACGCCCGTGCGGCGGGGTTCGCGCCGCTGGGGCTGGACGTCCCCGCGCGCCGGCGGGCCCTGGCCGGGTACCTGGCGCGCCGGGCCCGCGACGCGGCGGGCGGCACGTTCCGCGTGGACGCCGGTGGGCAGGAGGTGCTGCAGCGCAGCAGCTGCGAGGTCGCCGCGGACGGCTCGGCGGTGCTCCGGTTCGGCTACCACCTGCCCGGCCCGCGCCGGCGCGTCGACGGGCGCACCGCCGCGCGCGACCTGGCGGGGGCGCTGCCGGAGCTGGTGCGCTCGGCGCTGCTGGCGCTGGACGAGGACGAGGTGCGTGGTTTCGTCGACGCCGTGGAGGACGCGGCGGTGCTGCGCTCGCGGTTGCCGCAGCTGGACCTGGTGGCGTTCGTGGCCGACGGCGCGGTCCTGCCGCGGCGCAGCGGGGTGGACCCGCGCCCGGCGCTGGACGCGGTGCCGTTCACCAGCCCGCCGCCGCTGCGCGTGGCGGTGGAGCTGCCGCACCGCGGGACGGTCACGGGGATGGGCGTGCCGGAGGGTGTCACGGTCGTCGTCGGCGGCGGTTTCCACGGCAAGTCGACGCTGCTGTCCGCCCTGGTGGCGGGCGTGCACGACCACGTGCCCGGCGACGGGCGCGAGCTGGTCGTCACGGTCGCGGACGCCGCGGCGGTGCGCGCCGAGGACGGGCGCGCGGTGACCCGGGTGGACGTGGGGGCGTTCGTCACCGGCCTGCCCGGCGGGCTGGACCCGCGCGACTTCACCACCGCCGACGCCTCCGGTTCCACCTCGCAGGCCGCGGCGGTCGTGGAGGCCGTGGAGGCGGGCGGCCGGTTGCTGCTGGTGGACGAGGACACCGCGGCGACGAACCTCATGGTGCGCGACGCGCGGATGCAGGCGCTGGTGGCCAAGGACGCCGAGCCGTTGAACCCGTTCGTGGACCTGGTCCGCTCGCTGCACGCGGAGCACGGGGTGTCGACGGTGCTGGTGGTGGGCGCCTCCGGCGACTTCCTCGACGTCGCCGACCGGGTGCTGCTGATGCGGGCCTTCTGCTGCGAGGACGTCACCGAGCGGGCCCGGGAGGTCGCGGCGCGGCCGACGGGCCGGGCGGTGGAGGCGACGGGGTTCCCGCCGGTGCGGCACCGGGTGCCGGAGCCGGGCCCGCTGGACCCGCGGGTGCACGATCGGCGCAGGGTCGGCGCGCGCGGCGCGGACGCGCTGCTGTTCGGCGAGCAGGAGGTGGACGTGCGGGCGGTGCGGCAGTTCACCGACGCCTCGCAGGTCGCCGGTGCCGGGTACGCGGTGGACCACCTCGTCGCGGCCGGTCACCTGGACGGCCGGCGCACGCTGGCGGCGGCGCTGGAGCTGCTGGCGGCGGACCTGGCCGGCCCGGTGGAGGGGTGGACGGGCGGGGCGAGCGCCGACGTGGCGGTGCCGCGCCCCCACGAGGTGGCCGCCGCCCTGAACCGCCTGCGCACCCTGCGGGTGCGCGAGCTGCGCCCCACCCCCGGCGACTGACTCCACCCCCCCGCTCCACACCCTCGGGGGTGTTGGGCGGGGGGTGGGTGTCCACCGGGCCGCTGCCCGCGGGGGGGGGGGGGGGGGGGGGGGGGGGGGGGGCGGGGGGGGGGGGGTGGGGGGGGGCCGGGCTGCGCCGGGGGGGGGAAGGTGGCG
>NZ_JBKBCT010000088.1:0-15426 GCF_050871525.1 Kineococcus auxinigenes
CCCTCGGCCGCTGCCCTCGGCCGCTGCCCTCGGCCGCTGCCCTCGGCCGCTGCCCTCGGCCGCTGCCCTCGGCCGCTGCCCTCGGCCGCTGCCCTCGGCCGCTGCCCTCGGCCGCTGCCCTCGGCCGTGGTCACGACTTCTGAGACGGCGTGTCGCGGCCCTGGGGCTACTGCCCCGCGGTGTCTCAGAGACGGTCGCTTCTGAGACGGCCACGGCCTCAGCGATCTCGGTGTCGAGGAGGGGGGTGAGTGAAGCGGTGAGCCGGGCATCCGCTGCTCGCTCCAGAGGTGCTTACCCGCCTGAATGACGCCGGGGCCTGTGGGCCTAGGTGGTCCGGTCGCAGGGGGACTGGTGGTCGCTGCCTGCCTTATCGGCACCGACTGCTTCGGGCTTGAGCCCGCGTGGAGGTGATGCCGGTCACAGCGCAGTGGTGGTGCTGCCCTGAGCGCTGGACGCGGGGAAGGCAGTGCCTCAGTGCCCGGCGCGGCGAAGGAGCCTTGGCAGGGCCAAGGGGCCCGCCAGCTCCTCTTTCGCCGCCGAGGTCATCTCGCAGGTGTCCACCCCGACGTGCCGACCGTCGGTGAAGATCTGCTCGGTGTCAGGCGCCGTTCGCGGTGCTCACCGGGTGCAGCGCGTGCGCCGCCGGCTGGCCTGCTGGATGCCTTCGCGCAGCGTCGCCAGGGTGAACGGCTTGTGCACCACGGCATCGGCGCCGGCCTGCAGCGCCTCCTGCGGACCCTGGGCGTCGGCGAAAGCGCTGATCAAGACGATGGCCGGCTGCCACAGCTCCTGCTGCCGGCGGATCGCGCGAGTGACCTCCACGCCGCTCAGGCCCGGCATCTGCACGTCCAGCAACAGCACGTCGAAGTGCAAGCTCATGGCCAACTGCAACGCCACGTCGCCGCTGAGGGCGGTGTGGACCTCGTACTGGGTCCCGTGCTGGGGCCCGGACCGGCCTGCCGTCACGCGCTGCAGGAGCACGCGCAGCAGATCGACGTCGTCGTCGGCGAGCAGGACGCGCTGCACACGCTCGTGGGCGAGCAGATCGGGCCGGGCGGGTTCCTGCTGGTGCTCGATCGTGATCGCTTCAGTGGTGGGCTCGGCCGCGACGGACATGGTCAGCTCCTCGAGGGGGATCGAACAGGATCGGCACGCCCGTGCGCGCCAGCGGTGACGCTCGCTGAGGCCACCTCGCTGCGTGCACCGGCTCGAGCTGCCGGCGTCGTCAGCACGGCGGGCCCTGGCGCGGGAGCTCGCGACGCGGTGGGAGCTCGCGACGCGGTAGAAGCCCCGCGACGTGGTGGAAGCACCGCAACGAGGTGAAGCGGTGAGCTGGGGCATCCGCCGCCCGGCTCACCGCTTCACGTAGCTGCTCGCTTCGACGGTGCTCACCCGGTGAAGCGCCGCCAGGACTGGCAGGTCCAGGCGGTTCCAGCCACATCGGGTGACTGGCAGCAGCTACCTGATGCATCGGCACCGCCCGCGCAGGACTTGACCACCCACCAGCACAGCAGCGCCCTCACCGCTCCTCGCGGGTGGGCGCAGCTGGCGATGACGACGCCCCGCCGGCTCGGGTGAGCCGGCGAGGCGTTACGGGCCCTCGTGCGGATGTCGGTGCGGTGGCGCTGACGGTTGTGGCTGAGCGCTGTGGTGGTCTCGTCCGTCAGGTGCGCGGCAGGGTGAAGGTGGCCACCAGCTCGTTCAGCTCGGCAGCCGCTGCGGAGACCTCCCCGGCGGTGGTCGCGGTCTGGTTCGCGCTGGTGGTGGTGTGCTCGGCGGCCGCAGCGATGCCGGAGATGTTGGTGGAGATCTCCTGGCTGCCGGTGGAGACCTCGGTGACGTTGCGCACCATCTCCGCCGTGGTGGCCGACTGCTCCTCCACCGCCGCAGCGATGGTGGCCTGCAAGGCGTCGATGCGGGCGATGACCTCGCTGATGCCCCCGATCGCATCGGCGGCGGCGGACGCGTCCGTCTGCGTCGCGCCCACCCGACCGGTGATCTCCTCGGTGGCCCGCGCGGTCTGCTGCGCCAGTTCCTTGACCTCACCGGCCACGACCGCGAAGCCCTTGCCCATCTCCCCGGCCCGGGCTGCCTCGATGGTGGCGTTCAGCGCCAGCAGGTTCGTCTGCTCCGCGATGGAGGTGATCAGCTTGACGACCTCACCGATCTCGCGGGAAGAAGCCGACAGCCGTTCCAGGATCGCGGAGGCATCGGCGGCGGAGGTCACCGCGGCGGAGGCGACCTGGGACGCTTCCGCGGTGGAGGAGGCGATCTCGCGGATCGCGGCGGTCATCTCCTCCCCGGCGGCGGCCACGGTGCCGATCGAGGTGGAGATCTCCTCGGTGGCCGCGGAGACCACCTGCGACTGCTGCGCGGACTCCTCCGCCCCGGACGACAGCTGCCCGGCGACGACGTCGAGCTCCTCCGATGACGCCGCCAGCGTGGTGGCGGACTCGGTGATGCCGCCCAGCGTCCGGCGCAGAGCCTCGACCGCCTCATCCAGCGCCGCGGCGGTGCGCCCGAGCTCATCGCTGCTGCGCACCCCGCTGGAGACGGTCAGGTCCCGGCGCCCCAGCGCGGCCGCGACCGCAGCGACCCCTCGCAGCGGACGGGTGATCGAGACCGTCACGGTGCGAGCCAGCAACGCCCCGGCCAGTGCGGCCAGCACAGCGGCGACGCTCATCGCCACGGTGCCGCGCTGAGCGGCTTGCTCAGCGCCGGCGGCAGCCTCGCTGCCCGCCTGCGCGGCCAGGTCCGCCAGCTCGCTGACCGCACCGGCCAGCGAGCCGAACACCTGCAGCGACTCCCCGGCGGCCAGGTCATTGGCTGCGCTGATGGCCTGCGGGCTGCCGTCGCGGTAGCCGGCCACGATGCGCTCGTCGATGGCCAGGAAGGAGTCCAGGTCGCTGCTGGCCTGCTGCAGCAGCTGCTGCTCGCCAGCGCTCAGCTCGAACGCGTCGATGCGCTCGAGGTCCTGAGCGAACGCGGCGGTGGAGTCCAAGAACTCCTTGCGCTGACCGACGTCGTCGGAGGCTGCCCCCGGCACGCCGCGGTTGACGTCGAAGGCGTACCCGGTCTGCCAGCCGGCGAAGTCAGCGGTGCGGAACTTCGCCTGTATCGACACCTGCGCCAGGTCCATGGCGCTGGCCACCTGCTCGGTCTGCCGGTGCATCTGCTGCAAGCTCAGCGCACCGAAGACGGCGATACCCACCGCGATCAGTGCGACGAGGCCGAAGCCACCCCACAGACGAGCACGCACACTGGATCGCACCGAGTTCACCGCCATCTTCCGAAAGACCTTCTCCCACCCATCGACCCCTGTTCCCACCCATCGACTCCTGCCCGCCCCTCATGAGCCGGGAGCGTGCAACCGTCCATCAGCCGATGGCGAACACCCGCGCGGCCGGCTCAGTCGATGTGCGAGATCACCCGCGGCGAGTGGAGGGGTACGGGAACGACGACTCCCCGCCGGCCCGGGTGAGCCGACGGGGAGCCGTGGATCCTGCCGGCAGTGCTGCCGGTCAGCCGCGAGGCAGCGTGAAGCCGGCGACGAGGTCGTTCAGCTCGACCGCGGCACGCGAGACCTCGCCCGCGGTGGTCGCGGTCTGGCTCGCCCCGGAGGTCGTCTGAGCCGCGGAAGCGGCGATGCCGGAGATGTTGGAGGCGATCTCCTGGGACCCGGTGGAGACCTCGGTGACGTTGCGGACCATCTCGCTGGTGGTGGCGGACTGCTCCTCCACCGCGGCGGCGATGGTGGCCTGCAACCCGTCGATGCGCGCGATGACCTCGCTGATCTCGCTGATCGCCGAGGCGGCCTCGGAGGCGTCGGTCTGCGTGGCGCTGACGCGCTGCACGATGGACTCCGTGGCCCGGGCGGTCTGCTGGGCCAGTTCCTTGACCTCACCGGCGACCACCGCGAAGCCCTTGCCCATCTCCCCGGCGCGGGCGGCTTCGATGGTGGCGTTCAGCGCCAGCAGGTTCGTCTGCTCGGCGATGGAGGTGATGAGCTTGACGACCTCGCCGATCTCGCGGGAGGAGGCCGACAGGCGCTCCAGGGTCTGCCCGGCGCTGGAAGCGGCGCTGACGGCCGAGGCGGCGGTGGCCGAGGCCTGGGAGGTGGAGGTGGCGATCTCGCGGATCGCGGAGGTCATCTCCTCACCGGCCGCGGCCACCGTCCCGATGGAGGAGGAGATCTGCTCGGTGGCGGCGGAGACGACCTGCGACTGGCTGGCGGCCTCCTCCGCGCCGGAGGACAGCTGGGTGGCCACCGCTGAGAGCTCCTCGGAGGAGGCGGCCAGCGTCACCGCGGAGCCGGTGATGCGGCGCATGGTGGTGGTCAAGTTGTCCATGGTGGTGTCCAGCGCACCGGCCAGCTCACCGACTTCGTCCTTGGCGGTGTAGCCCACCCGCTGGTCCAGGCGGCCGGTGGCCAGGCCCCGCACCACGTCCAGGGTGCGCGCCAGCGGGCCGGCGATGGAGCGGGCCACCGCCATGGCGATGGCGATCGCGAGCACCAGGGCGATCAGGCCGATGACGATCAGCGTGGTGATCGCGGCGCGGGAGTCGGAGGCGCCCTCGGTCGACAGGTCCTCGGCGACCTGAGCTTCCGCGTCCCGCAGGAGGTTCAGCTGGGCGGTGACCTGCTTGGCGATCGGCGCAGTGGTGCTGTCGCGCTCAGCGACGTAGGCGTCGATGTCCTTGTTCGTGGCGGCGGTGACCAGGACTTCGCGGGAGGTGCGGTACTGCTGCATCAGGTCCTCCACCGCGCCGCGCGCCTCGGCGTCGGCGGCCGGGGAGGTGGCCAGGTACGCCGTCCACGCCTGGTCGTAGACCTCGTCGGTGGCGGCCATGGTCTGCAGCTGCTGGGCGGTCTGCTCAGGGGTGGAGGGCAACGCGGCGCTGGTGATGTCCAGCCGCAGTTGCAGGAAGGAGGCCTTGACCTCCCCGATGGCCTGCACCGAGGCCATCCCGGTGCTGGAGAGCCGTTGCAGGTTGGCCTGCGAGGACTGCAGGCGGGTGGCGCCCACACCGACCACCACGGCCAGCAGCAGGCACACCACGCCGAAACCGGCGAACAGCTTGGAAGCGACCTTCAGATCGCGCAGACGGGTGAGCATGCAGTGAGGATCGACACGACCACAACGGTGCTTGAGCGAACCACCACCACCTCGCCGCCGACGGCGGCACACCACCTGCAACTCGAGCACACTGCGATCCGTCCATCCCGAACACGGATCGGAAATCGGGACCGAACCCGTGCCCGCCCGGGGTGATCCTTGTGCTGGCGCACCGCGTGACCCGTCGGGGTCCATAGCCGTCTCACTGCCGGTCGCTTCTGAGACGGTCGACCGCTCGACGTCAGCGGCGTGAGTGGATGCGTCGTTGCGTGGCGGCAGGTCAGCCTCGCCGCGCTCATGCTGATCCGCATGACCGGTGAGCGCTTGACGTCCTCGCGTTCCTTGCGCGCGGTCGTGGGTGCGGGGTTGGTGCGGGGCCTGGGGTGCGGGCTCGTGCTGGGAGCCGTGAGCGGTGCAGCCCTGGCCGTGTGGTGCGGGGTGCACAACGCTCCCGGCGGCGCCGGGGCCTTCGCGGGCACCTCGGCGGTCCTGCGCGTGGCCGCGATCGCTGCTGGGGTGGGCGCGCTGATCGGGGTGGTGAGCGCGGCGGCGGCGCTGGTGGTGCTGGCCGGCGCGGGACGTGGCCGCAGCAGCTGGGCGGTCAGCGTGCTGGCGGCGGTGACGGCCGCCATGGTCAGCGTGCTGGCCCTGAGCCGGGCGTGGAGGAGCTTGTCCAGCGACGCCGCGGCGCTGAGCCAGGCCTGGGAGGCCTTCTCAGGCACCCTGGTCTCGACCCTGGCGCTGCTGCTGGCCGGGCTGCTCAACGCCGTCGTGGCGTTGTGGCAGGTGCGGCGCCTGGCTCGCCGCACCAGCTGAGTCACCAGCTGAGTCCTGCACTGCTGGTGGCGAAGGCGCACCAGGCCCTGCCCGTAGGCAGCTTCGACCGCGACCGTGTGACCCCTCCCTGTCAGGGCCAGGGGCACGGACAGCTCACCACGCCCGGCGAAGACCTCGGTGCCCGTGTCAGTGCCCGTGTCGGTGTCCTGCGCCAGCACCAGCTGCAGGACACCGAGGCGATCCACCCCGTCCAGCAGGGGCAGCTGGATCCCCATCTGCCCGCAGGTCGGGCCTCAGCCGGGCAGGAGGGGCGGTCAGCTCCTCCTGCCTCGCCCCCTCGCTTTTGAGGTGCCTGCTGCAGGCGCCAGCCGGCCCTGAGGAGGTCGCTGAGCACGGGGTGCCCATACGTAGCGCTGCTTGACATCCAGCCGAGATTTTGGGATAATCTTCGGCACAACCCCGGATATGGCCCACGGCCGCCGGGGTTTCGTCGTTCCCGGAACCCGTGGTGGCAGAGGGCGCCATCCGGGTGAGCACCGATCAAGAACGCGTCCGGCGGGACCGATGCGCCGCGGGAGCGCTGTCCCCACGGCCAGGCACCGGCCCCTGGTGCCGAAGCCGGGTGCGGGACGGCGCTGCTGCAGCAGCGATCGGAAGCGGTGAGCCCACGTGCACGACAGTCCCCTCAGCCGGCGCAGCCAGAAGGCCGGGCAGGACTCGCGCGGCGGTACGGTGCGCCGCTCCAGCAGCGGGCGCATCCCGCAGTGGGCCATGGACGAAGCCGTCGGCCGCCCCGGCACGGCCCCGGCCTGGCGCGGCGACAGCATCGACACCTCCGTCGGTACCACCACCGGCACCGCCACCGGTGGCACCGGGCACCGCAGGAACCGGCGCCGGCGCAGCAGCTGGTCGCGCGCTCGAGCGCGAGCACGCCTGCGCGGGCGCGTCGGCGTGGCCGCGGTGGTGCTGGCCGTCGCCGCAGGCACCGCGTGGGCGCACACCAGCGGCCTGGCCGCCGGATCAGCTGCCGGCTCGGCCGCCACCTGGGCCGGGCAGGCCCCCTCCCCCGGCCACGAAGCCGCCGACACCCCCCTGGGCCAGCCCGCTGCCCTGACCCAGTCCAGCGACGCCTGGCGGGCGCTGCACACCCAGACCGACGGCACCACCCCGGTGGCGTGGGACCCGTGCCGGCCCATCCACTACGTCACCCGCCCCGACGCCGCCCCCGCCGGCGCCGGCGAACTGCTGACCCAGGCCATCGCCCGCGTCAGCACCGCCACCGGCCTGCGCTTCATCGACGACGGCACCACCACCGAAGGCCCGGACCCCCAGCGCGAGCCCTACCAGCCCGAGCGCTACGGCGACCGGTGGGCGCCAGTGCTGATCACCTACGTCAGCGCCGCCGAGGTCCCCGACATCGCCGCCGCCGTCATCGCCCAGGCCGGACCCGTCGCCATCACCACCACCCGGCCCAGCACGTGGGAGCGCCTCAGCGGCCGCCCCGGTGAACCGATCTCGGTGTACGTCTCCGGCGCCGTGCAGGTCGACGCCGCCCAGGTCGCCGAGGCCCTCACCCGCCCCGGCGGACAGGAGCTGGTGCGCGCCGTCTTCGAGCACGAACTGGGCCACCTGCTGGGCCTGGCGCACGTCGACGACCCCGGCCAGCTGATGTACCCGCAGACCGCCGAGCAGTACGACTACGCCGCCGGCGACCTCACCGGCCTGGCCGTCCTCGGCACCAGGGCGTGCGTGCCCGGAGTCTGATCCACCTGTCGATGTGTCGACACAACGACTGATGGATAAATCACTATGTGGATTCGACACACTGGCTCCGCATCCCCATATCGACAGGTCGACCTGTCTACGGTGCAGCTATGGCGAAGATCGTGACGGTCCACTCCCGCAAGGGCGGGGTGGGCAAGACGACGGTGGCCTACGAGTTGGCGAACCTGCTGGGGGCGCCGCTGGTGGACTTCGAGTGGGACGAGGGCAGTGCGTCTCGTATGTGGGGTTACCGCCACGAGGAGCGCACCGCAGTACCGCTGGTGGACGCCTTCGAAAAGGACCGCATACCTCGCCCTCTGCGCGGGCACGGCAAGCCGGACCTGGTGCCCGGACACCCGCACCTGGTCTACCTGGAGCCGTCCTCGGAGGACGTGGCCAGTGCGCTCACGCGCTGGGCGGGGGAGTGGGACAGCGAGTGGGTCGTGGTGGACACCCACCCCGGCTGGAGCGCGTGGAGCGATGGCGCCTGCGCCGTGTCCAACGTCGTGGTCGCCCCCGTCCCGCTGCGCGTGAAGGAACTGGAAGCTACCGCCGGCATGGTCCGGGAGATGGCGGACTACCCGCTGGTGCTGCTGCCCAACATGGTCCCGCGCGTCCCAGACGCGCAGAGCCGCAAGAAGCTGCGCGAGATGGTGGCCGGCACCCCGGTGCGGGTGGCCGCGCCCATCCCCGCAGTCACGGCCGTGGGCCTGCGCCGCAAACGCATGGCCATGACCGCCGAAGACCGTCCCGCCAAGGCTCTGCAGCCCGTCGTGGATGCCCTGCACTCCCTGGCCGACCTGGTGAAGAGGTACCCCGCGTGAGTGCCACCGACGGCTTGGACAGCTTGGACGCCCTGGCCAGCCGGGCCAAGCGCAAGAGTCCCCCGCCGCCTAGGAGCCGGCGAACGATGGCTCCCCAGCACCCCGCTCCCGCCCCGGTGCCCACAGCCGCCGCGGAACCGCAGGAGGCCACCACGGCTCCGGAGGTGCCCGAGGGGCAGCAGCAGTTCCCCGGCATGTCCGAGGATTCCCCTGCCCCTGACCCCGTTCCTGCGCCAGCTCCGCAGGTGAGCGAGCCGACCAAGGCCACCGCAGCAGGTGAGCTGCGCAAGGTGGCTGTCTACCTGGACGAGGACACGGACACGGCCCTGGAAGCCATCCGGTACGCGGGCACCACCCGCCGACCACGCCTGGACGTGAGCAAGTCCGCGGTGGTCCGCCTGGCGCTGGAGCGCCTGCTGGCCGAGCTGAGCCACGAGCAGGTCGTGGCCGCCATCGCCGCCCGACCGACCGACTCCCAAACCACCGGGCGCAAGCGCCGATAGCCCCTCGCTCAGGAGGCGGTCTGCTCTTGGAGTTGCTCCTCGTCTGCTTCAGGAGCGGGCATCTCGCCTCGTCGACGAGCGTCGTGCAGCAGGCTGCCAACCGAGCCGGTCGAGCAGCCCATTGCCTCGGCGATCTCCGCGTAGCTGGCACCGTCCAGACGCAGCTGCACCGCCTGGGCCCGGCGAGCCGCAGCACGGCTCAGGAAGTCGCTGCGCGGCTCGGCCACCAGCCGGCGCACCGTGCGTGGGGAGACGCCGTACTTCTCTGCCGCTTCGCGCGCCGTTACCTTCCGGCGCCCCGGTTGCTGAGCGCTCACAGCAGGTCCTCTGCCATCTGTGTCGCCGTCACCTTCCGTCGTGCCGCAGCCCCCATGAGGCTGGCTGCCGGTGCGTTGCGCCGCCGCTGCTCTTGCTGCGCCGGCGTGTTGGCCCGTCCACCCTTCTTACCGCCGTTGCTGCCGCGCTGAGCCTGCACTGCGCGGAAGCCGGCGTCGTCGAAGGAGCGGCGCCAGACCCATCGTGCAACGGACTGCGCGGTCTGGGCGACCTCCTGCGCCGGCAGCGGCACGGCGAACTCAGGGTTGACGTTGGCGGCGAAGGCGGCGACGACCTCCTCCCACTCCAGCCGGTCGTCGTAGCGGCGCCGGGCGCGGTAGGCCCACAGCCGCAGCCGGTTGAAGAGGGTGACGTTGCGCCCGAAGCCGGAGGAGTCCACGGCCCGGCGCGGCAGGGTGCGCGGCATCAGCTCGCCCAGGCCCTTGGCCAGCTCATCGAGCTCGTACAGGTGCCCGGTGCCCCAGGTGGTCACCCAGTCGTCGTGCACGGGGTTCTTCGTCAGCAGCCCGGCGTAGCCGACGTCGCCGTCCAGGGAGCGGCGAAGGCCCTCTTCGACCTTGGCGGCGTAGCGCATCGGCTCCAGGCGGGCGGCGTCGGTGCGCACCACGGGGGTCTTCAGCACCCAGCCGACGTGCCCGCGTCCGGTGGACGACTCCGCGATCCAGGAGGGCATCGGGTGGGTCATCGGCTTGGTCAGGGCCCGCAGGACGGTGTCGTCGTGGTCGACGTCGATGACCAGCATCGACAGCAGCGCCTTGGGGGAGTGCTCCAGGTAGCGCCGGGCCAGGGCGTCGTCGCGGCTCTGCCGCCAGCAGCCGCGGGTCAGGTCGTCGGTGGCCAGCGGCCGGCGCGGGGACCACGTCTCGGTCCACGTCTGCGCGTCCATGCGCACGCTGCTGGCTGCTGGCATGGCGCACACCGTGCCAGCAAGATCACCCCTCTTGGGGTGGGACACGCCGACGGGGGTTGAGGAATGTTGGAGTAGGCCGATCCCGGAAGCCTACTCAGGTAGTTCCGCTCCGCCCGGTCCTGGCGAGCTCCTCCGCCCCCGACCGACCCCTGCCTCTGCCCACCCAGCTACCGACAGGACCGGGCGGAGGAGCTCGCCCCCGCTGCGGCTACCCCGCCACCCCTCCGCCCGGCACCGCGCCGGTCGCGCTGTCCGCTCGCGCCTTCCCCGCCCGGGGGAGGCGCGCTCAGCTGCCGGCCAGCTGGAACCACACGGTCCTGCCTACTGCCGGCGGGTCCGCCAGCTCGCAGCCCCAACGCGTAGCGAGCTGGTCGATCAAGGCCACCCCGCGCCCGCCGGTGGCCTCCACCCCGACGTGGCGCACGACTGGGGTGGCCGGGCTGGCGTCCGTGACGGCGACGTGCACGTCTTGCCCGGCGCAGTGCACCTCCACGCTGACCGGGCCGGCGCCGTGGCGCACTGCGTTCGCGACCGCCTCGGAGGTCAACAGCTCGACGAGGTCCTCATCGACGGCTCCCGGGCAGGTCGCGGTGCAGTGGGCCACCTCACGGCTGACCCAGTGCCGGGCGGTGGAGACGGCCGACAGGTGGGCGTCCAGGACGAGCCGGGCCATCGATCCTCTCTCTGCGCCTGCACCTGGGGTGGGCGCTGTGACGCCGCGGGTCCTGCGTGGAGCCACTGACGCGGCACCTGCACTGTGCCGCCACGGCTGGGGGCGGGCAAGCGGAGCGTTCACCGTCGCACACGTAGTGTTAAGGGCTGCGGTGAGGGCCGCATAGGCCCCCGTGACCTGCAAGAGGACGGGCGCGGCAGCCCTGAGGCGGAAGTCGAGGTCGGGCAGTGGATGCAGCACCGGAGCTGGCGGGCCGAAGCGAGTGGCCTGGCGGTCAGCCTGCTGCGGTACCCGGTGAGCAGGTGGTGCGTACCGCTGCGCAGGTGCAGGCCGCGCAACGGTTGGTGCAGGCGCCGGTCAACCCGGCGCTGCAGCAGCTGACCGGGCTGGCTGCACGGCTGCTGGCCGCACCGGCTGCGCAGGTCTCGCTGCTGACCGAGGTGCAGACCATCGGCGCGGTCGCGGGCCAGGACCCTGCCCTGGTGGGGTCCACCGGGGCGTTGGCGGATTCGCTGTGCACGGTGACCGCCGCCGGCGGAGGTCCGCTGGTGGTCGAGGACGCCGCAGCTGACGAGCGGGTGGCTTCCTTGCCACCGGTGACCTCCGGGGCGGTGGGCTCGTACCTGGGGGTGCCGCTGCTTGGCCAGGACGGGCACGTGGTGGGCGCGCTGTGCGTCTTCGATCCCGCCCCGCGCACCTGGCGCGGCAGCGACGTGGAGGTGCTGCGCCAGCTGGCGGTGGCGGCCTCGGCCGAGCTGGAGCTCTCAGCGCTGTCGCTGGAGTACGAGAGCGAGCGGCTGCGCTGGCAGCTGGCCGTGGCTGCCGGCGGGGTGGGCAGCTTCGACTGGAACGTGCGCACCGACGTGCTGGAGTGGGACGAGCAGGTCCTGCAGCTGTTCGGCTACGGCGCCGGCGACTTCGACGGCACCATGGCCGCCTTCGAGCAGCGCGTGCACCCCGATGACGTGCAGCGGGTGCGCCGGCTGCTGGGCGAGGCGGTGAGCAGCGGGGCCACCTTCGAGGCGGAGTACCGCCTGGTCCTGCCCGAGGGCACCACCCGCTGGGTCAAGGCCCGCGGGCAGGTGCTGCCCGGCGCCGACGGGCGAGCGGCGCACCTGCTGGGCGCGGTGTACGACACCACCCGCGAGCACGACGAGGACGCGCGCGTGGCGCGGGTGCTGGAGTCGATGTCCTCGGCGTTCTTCTCCCTGGACCGGCACTGGCGCTTCACCTACGTCAACGCCGAGGCCGAGCGGGTCCTGCAGCGCCCGCGCGAGCAGCTGCTCGGCCAGGACGTGTGGGAGCTGTTCCCCGACGCCGTCGGCGCCGAGTTCGAGGTGCAGTACCGCCACGCGATGGCCAGCGGCGAGCAGGTGAACTTCGAGGCGTACTACCCGCCGCTGGATCGCTGGTACGAGGTGCGTGCCTGGCGCGACCCGGACGGGCTGTCGGTGTACTTCCTGGACGTCACCGCCCGCCGCCTGGCGCAGCAGGAGGCCGAGGTCGAGCGGGTGGCGGCGCAGGAGGCGCTGCGCACCGCCGAGGCGGCCCTGCGCGCTGCGGAAGCCTCCCAGCGCGCTGCCGAGGCCGCTCAGCGCGAAGCCCGGCAGGCGCAGCAGGCCGCTGAGCGCACCGCCGCCCGCCTGGCCCTGCTGGCCCGGGTCAGCGCCGACTTGACCGCGACCTTGGATGCCGAGGAGGCCCTGGCCCGCTTGGCCCAGCACCTGGTGCCCGCGCTGGGGGACTGGTGCATCGTCACCCTCGTCGAAGCGGGCGAGGCCCTGCGCGACATCGGCTCCTGGCACGCGCGCGAGGAGATGCGCCCGATCGTGCAGCGCTACCGGGAGATCCGGCTGAGCTCGATCAGCCCCTCCTCCTTCCTGCACCAGGCGCTGCGCACCCAGCGTCCGGTCCTGGTGCCCGCCGGTGCTAGCGAGGCCATCGCCGCGCTGCTGAGCGGTGAAGCGCAGGACCTGGTGCGCCAGCTGGCCCCGCGCTGCGCGCAGGTGCTGCCGCTGCGCGCACGCGGGCGCACCGTGGGGCTGGTCACCCTCTTTCGCGATCAGGGCTCAGGCGACTTCAGCAGCGAGGTCCTGCTGACCGCCAGCGAGGTCGCCGACCGGGCGGGCTTGGCGCTGGACAACGCGCGCTTGTACGGCCAGCAGCAGCGCATGTCCGAAGGTCTGCAGCGCAGCCTGCTGAGCGCGCCGGTGCAGCCGGACCACCTGCAGGTCGCGGTGCGCTACCGCCCCGCCGCGGCCGCCGCGCAGGTCGGGGGGGACTGGTACGACGCGTTCTTGCAGCCCGATGGCGCCACCGTCCTGGTCATCGGCGACGTGATGGGTCACGACATCGAGGCAGCCGCGGCGATGAGCCAGGTGCGCTCTCTGCTGCGCGGCATCGCCTACTACAGCGGCGAGGCCCCGGCGGCGGTGCTGGCCGGTCTGGACGCGGCGATGGCCGGCCTGGCGGTGGGCACCACCGCCACCGCCGTGGTGGCCCGCCTGGAGCAGGACGAGGACGAACGCCGACGCGACGTGACCCGGTTGCGCTGGTCCAACGCCGGGCACCCGCCGCCGATGCTGCTGACCCCGGACGGCACGGTGACCGCCTTGAGCGGGCTGGGCCACGACCTGCTGCTGGGCATCGACCCGCACCTGCCGCGCATCGACGAGGAGGTCGCGCTGGACCGCGGTTCGACGGTGCTGCTGTACACCGACGGGCTGGTCGAGCGCCGCGATCAGGACTACGACCATGGCCTGCTGCGGCTGCGCGAGGCGATGAGCGAGTTGGCCAAGGAGAGCCTGGACGAGTTGTGCGACGGTGTGCTGGCGCGCCTGCTGCCCGAGCGCGCCGAGGACGACGTCGCCCTCGTCGCGGTGCGCCTGCACCCCCAGGACCGCCCCCGCCCGGCCGAGGCCGGACCCAACCGGGTGCCGCCCACCGCGCCTGCCTCAGTGCTGCGCTGACCAGCGCAGCAGACGGCGCGCACCAGGAGCAGGGCGTGCACGAAACGCTGCGGAAGCCGGCTCGCTGAGCGCTTCAAACGCTGAGCGCCTCGCGCCCAGCACCTGATGCACCGGGCCTCGGCGGGGCTGCGGGCAGTGACCGCCCGCAGCCCCGCCGGGCCTCGGTGCGAGGGTGCTCAGCGGACAGGGGCGAAGGTGTGCGGTGCGGCGGCGATGGTCGCGCGTGCGGCGCGGCTGAGGGCTGTGTCGTCCAGGTCGTAGGTGGCGTCGATGCGCGCTTCGGCCTCGTCCCAGCGCGCTGCGGTGTCGGCGCCTTCGGGGGCGGCGGTGAGGTCCTGGTGCTCGCGCCAGGCTTGTTCGATGGCGGCGGCGGTGAGGGGCAGGCCCAGGGCGCGGTAGGCCTGCAGCACCCAGGGCAGGGGGTAGTTCAGCTCGTCGTCGTAGGCGTCCAGGGTGCCGAGCAGGCCGGCGTTCATGACCATGCCGTGGAAGGTGAGCACCAGGTGCAAGGCGGCGTCGCCGTCGTAGTCGGGTGCGGTGACCAGCTGCGGCTGGCAGGCGCGGTTCCAGATGGCCTCGAAGACCTCATCGCTGACCGGACTGCCAAAGACGCTGCCCACGCTGCTGCCCACGGGATCGCTCACGTCTTCGACCGTAGCCGGACCCGACCGTGTCCGGCCGTGCCCAGCCGGGTGCTGGCGCCCGGTGTGCGGGAGGTGCGGGGCGCGGCAGGGGCCTGCTGGTGGCGGTGGGGTGGTGCTGGTGGTGGGTCAGGAGCGGCCGCGGCCGAGCAGGTCGTTGGGCACGACGGTGAAGGCGGGGTGCACGTCGCTGGCGGGGATGCTCAGGGGCGTGTGGCCGATCGCGGTGCCGGCGCTGAGCCAGGTGGCGCCGTTGTTGACCAGCCACTCCAGGTGCACTTGCTGCTCGGCGGTCAGGTACGCCTCGAGCAGCACCGGCAGGTGGGCCTTGAGGTACTCGGAGCGCTTTTCGTTCATCTCGGCCAGCGTGTTGCCCGGTGACCACACCTCCACCGCCGCGTGGGGCAGTTCGGTGCACACGGAGTCCTCGTTCAAGGCGGGGCCGCCCACCAGGACGTCGGGGATGCGCCCGCTCAGCACGGTGCCGTCGGGGGCCAGGTTGATCGCCCAGTTGCCGGGGGCGGCGGCGTAGGTGTTGGGCCACTGGTCTTCGAACTCCAGGGCCAGGCGCTGAGCGATGCGGTGGTGGGGGTTGCCGCCGACCTTCTTGACCACGAGCTTCCCGTCGACGACTTCGATGCGTTCGCCCACGCCGGCTGTCGCGGAGGTCCAGGTGTCCATCGGGACTCCTAGACGCGCAGCGCTCAGGCTCATGCGCGCCAGCGTAGCTAGGGCCGGGTGTGACCGGTCGGGGCTGGAAAGGGTCCGCAAAGGCGCCCGCGCCGAGCGGCGCACCGCAGGGGTCTGCCCCGGCCCTGACCGGCTCTGTCGTGCTCTGGGCCGCGGTGGCAGCAGCTGGTGTGGGCGGTGCTCGTCTGCGCGGTCGCGGGTGCGGCGCTGGGGCGCCGCACC